>NZ_QHKO01000006.1 GCF_003260125.1 Lujinxingia litoralis | reverse complement strand
TCTGGGGCGATACGGATGAGCACCCCGCCGACCTGGCTTCAACGGGGCCGCCTCCCTCAGGAGGCGGAAGGCGGGTGCTCCTCGCTGTTGTGGGCGTGGGTGCCCTTTACGTGAGGCTTCAACGGGGCCGCCTCCCTCAGGAGGCGGAAGGACTCTTGGACGGCCTGCATCATGGCCTTGACCTCGGCCTTGCTTCAACGGGGCCGCCTCCCTCAGGAGGCGGAAGGCGCACCGCGCTCGACCGCCTACGGTGTCGAGGACTGGGACGCTTCAACGGGGCCGCCTCCCTCAGGAGGCGGAAGGGGGCTTTTGTGGTGGTGGAGTGCGTGTCGGTTTCGGCTCAGCTTCAACGGGGCCGCCTCCCTCAGGAGGCGGAAGGTCTCATTACGGAGGCGCGCGAGCACTGGAGCGCCATTGCTTCAACGGGGCCGCCTCCCTCAGGAGGCGGAAGGGGCCCGATCCACACGCCACGGCCACACGAGGGCATAAGGCTTCAACGGGGCCGCCTCCCTCAGGAGGCGGAAGGCCGCATGCGCTGCACCACGCGCGCAATCAGCACGTGGGAGCTTCAACGGGGCCGCCTCCCTCAGGAGGCGGAAGGGCTAGCGATGACGGGGCGTCCATACATGTACAGGCCAGGCTTCAACGGGGCCGCCTCCCTCAGGAGGCGGAAGGAATAGCAGTGCTGCCCGCGATGACACCACGCGGAGAGCTTCAACGGGGCCGCCTCCCTCAGGAGGCGGAAGGCGCAGGTAGCCGTTCATAAAGTCGACGTCGTCGTTCTTGCTTCAACGGGGCCGCCTCCCTCAGGAGGCGGAAGGCCGCCACCGAGGTATCCCGATGATCACGCCCATCACCGCTTCAACGGGGCCGCCTCCCTCAGGAGGCGGAAGGTCGTGGGGGCGCTTGGAGCGCTGCTAGTGGGTTGGATGGCTTCAACGGGGCCGCCTCCCTCAGGAGGCGGAAGGACTCATTTACGTCTCCTCCTTGTCTCAACCGAGGCGGCTTCAACGGGGCCGCCTCCCTCAGGAGGCGGAAGGAGGGAATACATCTCCGCCGACGTGTAGTCACAGGCGAGCTTCAACGGGGCCGCCTCCCTCAGGAGGCGGAAGGCCGTCTCGTCGGGAACGGCAGTCATACAATCAACCAGGCTTCAACGGGGCCGCCTCCCTCAGGAGGCGGAAGGGCCTATACTAGCGCAGAAGACGCGGCTGAGGATACGGCTTCAACGGGGCCGCCTCCCTCAGGAGGCGGAAGGACAGCGCAATTTCAGCGACTTCGTTCGATATACCTTCCCGCTTCAACGGGGCCGCCTCCCTCAGGAGGCGGAAGGGACATGGGAGACATGGCAAGAGCAGGGCAGAAGATCGGGCTTCAACGGGGCCGCCTCCCTCAGGAGGCGGAAGGCATAGACACGCCTCCCAAACATAATCAACAAGCAATTTGCTTCAACGGGGCCGCCTCCCTCAGGAGGCGGAAGGTCGGCGGAGTCGCGTTCGTTTACGTCGAGCACAGGAGCTTCAACGGGGCCGCCTCCCTCAGGAGGCGGAAGGCCGGAGGGACCGGCCGGGGAGGACGCCGGCGAGGTTATGCTTCAACGGGGCCGCCTCCCTCAGGAGGCGGAAGGGATCGGCAAGTCGCCGGACGCGTCGAGCTCGACATCGCTTCAACGGGGCCGCCTCCCTCAGGAGGCGGAAGGGTGTCAAGCGGGTTTGTGGTAAATCACGGTCAAATATTCGCTTCAACGGGGCCGCCTCCCTCAGGAGGCGGAAGGAGCACCTGTCCGATCACCGCGCCAATGCTGGACGAGACGAATGCGTTTGCGAGCATCGCTCAAATCCAGCGAGATCATGCTATGGGGAGGGAGTGTTTCCATGGCTCCAAGTGTATCAAAACATGGCATAAAAACAAGCACTTAGACCCGAAAAACGAGCATCTCCGGGCTTTTCCTCAGCACATCCATGCTCGTCACGTCGTGGCCGCATCTTAAAACTGCACTCGCCGCCAACAGCCAGGGCGCAGAGGTTCCAGAACATCCTGCCAGGGTCCAGTCCAAATCGGCGCCCGGTACCTCTGAAACCCGCTGAGTATTGCCGACCGCCCTTGAGCAATGCGCCGAAGGCCACGTCTCCATCTCACACCTCCCCAAAAAGTCGGCGCGAACTCATCGCCATCAGCACAATTCACCTCTCGGACCCCCTCCTCGTTGCTCCAAACCATACACTGATACCTCTCGGACCCCCTCCTCGTTGCTCCAAACCATACACTGATACCTCTCGGACCCCCTCCTCGTTGCTCCAAACCAACTTTTTCACCCCTCGGACCCCCTCCTCGTTGCTCCAGACCAACTTTTTCACCCCTCGGACCCCCTCCTCGTTGCTCCAGACCAACACCAATCACCTCTCGGACCCCCTCCTCGTTGCTCCAGACCAACACCAATCACCTCTCGGACCCCCTCCTCGTTACTCCAAACCATACACTGATACCTCTCGGACCCCCTCCTCGTTGCTCCAGACCAACGTCATCGAACTCCCCAGAGTCCAACATTTGATCTGGCATATCTGCACCAACCTCAGACACCTCTCTCAGGTTGGATTGCTCTGGGTCACTGCACCTCCCCCGGCTTCATCGACGCGCCACCGCCAGGTTCACCGCCCCAGAGAGAGAGGCGCACCTGTCGGCAAAATCGTGGCGAAGCCCCTTGGAGGAGCGCCGCACGATGGTTGGCACGACATCAACCACGCGAGGTCCGTTTTTGTGAATGAACAAAATCCCCCGGGATCGGCATACCACGTGTTGACCCGGATTTTGGGTTCTGGCACCCTTTGGGCATTCGACTCTTAGAGTGCTGCGAAAGCAGGGTGGTGACTTCCCGCAAAGGGTTGGCTCCGTCGTACGCGCGTTGTCAGTATGGTCTTGTGCTCCACAAGATCTCCTGGCGTGAGCCCAACGCGCAGCCTCATGTCGTATCCGGGGACCGAGAGCAGTCGCTCCGCACAGGCGCAGGCGTCGGATTGGCCGACGTCTTCGATTTGCCAGCCCAGGGCCCCGCGAGGCCCGGCACGACATCACATCTTGAGGAGGTCACCATGTCGCTCATCCACCTGAGAAGCCCGTCGATGATCGCCGTCTTTGAAGATTTTCTGAACAGCCCGGAGAAGCGAAAGATCTTTGAGAGCGATCCGATGGTGGCGCCTTTGCTCGGCCCCATCGAAAGCGCCAACCGCGATTTGATCCGCTTAACCCAGCAAGAAGGAGAAGCTGCCCGGGAGCTCAAAGAGATCAGCGATGAGCTCGCCGAGCGCAGCGAGCGCCACAACGCGATCTGCCGCGCGCTGGATGCGGGGTTTACCTTCGCGCGCCATCTCTGTGAGACGCTGCGCGAGCAACGCCCCATCGAGGCCGCCCGCGCCGTGGTGCTGCCCGACGGTCTCAGCGTGATCACCAGCACCTACCGCGACCAGGCCGGGCACGCGCTGCGGGTCGAAGACCGGCTCAACGCATCGCTTCGCGACACGCTGGGGCGAGTGGTCTTTGATGGGGAGGATCTCAACGCCCTGGTGGATGAGTATGTGGCCATCGGTCTGCGCATGAACACGCTGGTGGCCCGACGCGCCGAACTCCAGGGTGAAGATGATACCACCCGCGTCAGCGCCAACGATCTGCGCCAGGCCCGCTACCAGTGGCTCAAGGTGACCAACTCCCTGCTCAGCGTGGTGGAGATCTCCAGCTTGAGCGAGGGCGACAAGCGTCGACTTCTGGCCAACCTCCACCAGGCGCAGGCTCAAGCTCAGGCTCGAAAAGCACGGAGCTCTCAAAACACCACCGCCGAGCCTGAAGCCGAGGAGAAGCAGCTGGAAGGCGATACGCAAGCCAACATCAAGCTGCTCTCCCCTCCCCATGACGACGAAGCCGCCCCGGGGCGAACGCTTCCCGCCATGGACGACCCCTCAGTCGAGCCTGCGCAGCCGGTCGACCAAGATGTGCATGATATGAACTAACGCCGCTCTACCACTCGCCCGCAAAGCCGGCCCCCTGACCTGGGGGCCGGCTTTTTTTTGGTGACTACGCCTTGAGCAGATGTTGATGTCGATGACGCGACGTCAACATCTGCTCAAGGCATACGGTCACAGCACGATGGCCTTGCGCTGCTTGGGACCAAAGGGAACGCCCAGATAATCAATCGCCCTCTGGGCCCGGCTGGCCTCGGCTCCCAGGTCAAAAAAGAGCACCTGATCGTCGTCGTGGTGAATCAGGGCGTCGAGTTCCGTCTTCACCGTCGCCAGACTTGTAGGCCCCAGCGCACAGGCAAAGACCGAATACTGCACGTGCTGGCCCCATTGCTTGAGATACTCAAAGACCCTGCGCAGCCTCTTATCATCGGTGATGTCGTAGGTGATGATGAAGAGACGTACTTTTGTCGAGGTCATGGCTTCTCCTTACTGTCCGCAGACATGCTGTGTGCATCCATGCAGTGCGCTCAACGCGTGCGAAAGTTGGGCATCTCCTCAATCTCTCCGGTGAGCACACGTGCCAGCAACCTGGCCTGTACCGCAATGATGCGACGGTAGGAGATCGCATAACCGAAGAGAGGATGAATCACACTCTCGGTCATGCGCCGCTCATAAGCCGCGATCAGCGCTTTGCGTGCGTGCGTTTTCATCGCCACGGCCTGCCCGCTGCGCACAAAATGCTCCGGGCTCACCTCCCCGCGACGCACCATCAGATAGACCGCCGAGTCGACGATCAGACGACGAAAAGGCTCCATCAGATCCAGCGCCATCGAGGGCCGACCATGATGGGCGGTGTGGTAGACGCCCAGATAGGCGTCGAGCCCTGCGGCCTCCACGGCCAGCTGCGCATCTTTGACGAGCAGCGCATAGCCAAAAGAAAGCATCGCGTTGACGGGATCGCGTGGAGGTCTCCGGTTGCGCCCCTGCATCGCCCACGCCTCATCGTCGGCCTGCACTAAAGCGTTGAAGTGGGACCAGTACTGACGAGCGCCCTCCCCCTCATAGCCCAGAAGCTGTTCGGCACTCTCGGCCTTCTCTGCCTTCTTACGAATGCGCGTCAGTTTGCGCAGCACACGTTTTGATTCAGGCCCCTGCGGCAAATGCCGCCTCAGAAAGACCCGCGCGTTGTAGAGCTTATCGGCAATCAACGTACGTGCGATGTCCAATGCTACAGGCGACTCCGCCTGCTTGAACTGCGCAATGCGCACCTTCACATTGCGACTCGTCGCGCTCTGCGTGCGCCCGTAGTAAAAGCCGCCATAAGAGAAAAAACTCACGGGCACATCGCGACGAAGGAGCGCCTGCATCGCCTGGGTGGTGATCTGCACGCCTCCCATCAGATTCAACTGACTCATCGCGCCAAGTCCCACCTCCGCAGGCTCCATATCCGAGCCCCGACGCGGCGTAATCTTGAGCATATTTTGTTTAAGGCCGATCCGCGTTCCGCTCTCCGTTACATAGACGGGCACTGCGTCATGATCCGGCACCAGCACCCGTCGAATCTCCCCCTCTTCATGCGCCCCACCTCCGGTGAGCGCATTCACCTCATCGGGCAAACACACCACGTTGAGCGAACACCCCCGGCATTTAGGCGAATCCACCAGCGGCGCGGGAGGCTTTTCGAGCGAACGCGTATGACGTGCAGACATCGCGTGGCCCAGCGCCCAGGTCTCCATCTCCGGCGTAAGCACTTCGACCACGCGCTGACGACTACCGTGGTACCAGGCCGCGATCGACTCGACACGGTACCCATGCGCCTTAAGCAATAGCGCCTGCAAGGTGAGCTGGGCGCGATCGGCCTCCCAGAGCTCGCCGTCCCGCGTGGGTTTGCCTTTCTTTGTATCGACCGGCATCACCCGGCCCTCATCGACAAGGTCCACCAGATCGAGCTTGCCGGTCAGCCCTGACGTATCATCACTGAGCCAGAGCGAACGGGTATGCCAGGGGTCATCACCCTCATTCTCCGCTGATTCATCGGGGGTATGGGGCGCGGGCATGGCTCCACCCGGCTTGTCGACCCGGCGATGCACGTGGCTGCCCTCGAGCGTATGGGCATTGTCCACAAACTCCCCGGCTACATACTCCAGCCAGAAGAGCCTGGAGCAAAAGACATGAGCGTTAACCGCGCGAAGCTGCAAAGGATCATCGAAGGAACTTCTCATCGCATACCTCTCCCTGCCTGACGCCAAACCCGAGCCCCCGCCCCGGTTGCTATACTTTTGTCAAAGACCGCCCCCCCACATCGTTGAACTTAGCCGCTCACCTCCACCGGGCTGAAAAGCCCCAGCCCGTAGTGCGCGCCATAACCCACCGCAATGGGACCCCGCACCGGCTCGGCAAACTCGATTGCGAAACCGGTACCGTGATTCGGGCCCCGTTTGCCCCCACCGCGAGGGCGACGGGTCGCAAACTCCAGCCAGCGCACCTGACGCCCGGCGATCGGCAGCGCATCAAGCGCTTCGATACGCTCGACCTCAGGAAAGCCCTGGAGCTTGAGCAGACGCAGCAAATCATGAGCATCACCACCAATCGTCAGCCCTCGCGCATCACGCTTCGCTTCGCCGTTCTTGCGCTTTTTAGGGTGACGGGTGCCCACAAAGGGCGTGAGCGAACGCCAGACCTTCGACTCTCCGTAAATGGGGGCCTGACCGGCGCGGGCGTTAAACCCGCCAAAGTCCTCCGGCGTACCCACGCCCAGCAAGATCAGCTGCAGATCGTGGCCATCCTTGCCCCAGAGGCGCTGCACGCCATCGAGCACCCGGCGTTGAGCCTGCTCGCTAAAACCAGCGGGTGCCCAGACGTTGAGGTGCGTGATGCGATCGGTGACCGGGTCATTGGCCTCCGCAAAAACAAAAGCGTGCTGATGCCCCTTGAGCGGCCGCCCCAGCGCGTCGACGCCCGTAAGCGTAACGTTGTCGTCGGTGCGGCTGGCCAACGTCTTATGCAGCTTTTCACATTGATAAAGCGCGGTGGTCAGACGCGGGGGGACCTGGCTGGCAACGGCGTAGCGCGCCACAGTCGGCGCACCCACCACTTTTGGCGCTTCGACCTTCGGCGGCAGCCAGCTCTTAACCGGAGGACGCACGTAGTCCACCCAGCGCGAGCCCGGAGGTTGGCTCCAGCCGGCCTTCTGCAGCCGGTCGGTCTCGGCCCCAAGCACTGCCACCACCGACGAAGGGAGCGCGTCTTCAATGTTCTGCCGCTTCTTTTTGGAGAGCCTGGCCGTGTCGGGGTCTTTGCCCCTCTTGATGGCCGTCTGGCGCTCGGCGTCGAGCTGACGCTGAAGCATTGCCTCGCGGTAGCCCTCCCGCCAGATCGCCAGCTCCTCGGGCGTCAGCGGCATCAGCTGCCGGGTCGACTCGCTGCCCGGTGGTACCTCAAACATCCCGGCCGGGCCGGCATTGGGAGCGAAGGTCTCTGGCAACGCCACGCGCTCGATGCTCACCCAGGACTCGGCGCGCCCCAGGTAGGCCACCCGGGGCAAGAGCACGTTAAGCGCCTCCCCGGCCACCGAGGAGAGCACCAACCCGGGAAAATGCGCGATCGCCGGGGTGTCACGATCGACCACCAAAAAGGTGTCGAAGACCTTGGTCGTCGACGTCTCGTTGGGCATGTAGTGGCGCGTATGGGCCTGCACCGCCTCGGGAAGCTGCCAGAGCGGCGCCACTTCACTCAGCTCCTTTAGCAGCATAGCCAGCGCCTCTTCGCTGACCTCATCGCGCGCCTTGAAATGGCGCACGCTGATCAACGTCCGCAGCAGGCGCCAGGGCGAGGGCGGCCACTCCACCACCCCTTCGTTGACCTGGCGATCCCAGGGGGTGGCGTGCGCATGCCCCGAGGTGTAGCGCAACGCTATCGTTAGTTCGTCCGTCATAAGGGATCTCACTTCTTCTTGGGCTTAAAGTGAACAACCGTGATCGGCTCGTCGGCAAAGAGACCGGAGGCCGCCTCGATCAACGTCGGCATCGCCTCTTCGAGCTGACTGAGCTCGGGCAGGCTGTAGCCGGTGGGACGCGTGACACGCAGCTCCTTCAGATCAAAGTCGCAGGCGGTGCGCAGACGCAGGCCCTCGCGCAAAAAGCGGCGGATCTTATAGAGTGCCAGCCCGATCAAGAGCTCTTCGCCGGCCTGCCCCAGCCCGTAGCCCCGGATCTGCGCCAGATCGAGGTTGAAGTAAGCGGTGACCTCTCCGGTGTAGTCTTCTCGGTGGTAGGGCACGTTGCCATAGCCCTCGTTCGCCCTGCCATAGGGGGTGTTTTCACCGGTGGCCGGCTGCACACGATCGACCTTCACGCCCCCATACGCCGCCACGCCCACATTGCGCGCCTCAATAAACCCGCTGACCGCCCGAGGCAGGCGCACCGTGCCGCCGACCTTCTCCAAAAAGATGCCGTGCAGCAGGCTATTCACGTCGTACTTCGCCAGCGCGTGGACCAGCTTGCGGCGGTCAAAGGGGCTGTTCTTATCAAAGCCGATCTCCTCTTTGATCCCGTCGAACTCATCGGATTTGACGATGTAAGGGGAGTTGAGGCGATGGGCCTCCAGCAGCGAGTTGGTCTCTTTCCCCCCCTCAATGATGGACTTCACGTAGGGCAACCCTTTCAGCGGCTCGACCAGCGCCTGAGCGCCCTCATCCCAGGCGGTGGACTCCAGACGGTTGGCCATGCTCTGGGCCGACTCCACCAGAAGCATCTGAGTGCCGTCGGGGGCCTGATAGGTGGCCGCCCCCAGATCCGGAAAGCCCGTAGGCTGAAAGCGATGCCCCTGAATGGGCTTGAGGTCGGCTTCGATCAAAAGGCGCGGGTCGTTGGCGAGTGCATCAAAATACATAAGAAGCTCCTTAAAGGATTCAGGTCACAGGTGAGAGTGAAGTACAACGCGGGCAAAACACTTATAAAACAGGCAACTTAATCGGCCTGCTCACGCGCCGGGCGCAGCAGCCCCCGGGCCAGATAATCGATGTCGCGGGAGGCCAGCGGAAAGAGGAGCGCGGCGCTGGCTCGGCGCAGCTGCTCGGGGCTGGCGTGCACCGCCCCGACCGCTGGCGGCAGCCCGCTGGCCCGCAGCCGACGAGCGGCGATGCTCAGAGCCTGCGGCGCTCCGGAGAGCGCCCGGTAGATGATGGCGCTGTGAATGGGCAGGTGCTGCTCGCGCACCGGCCAGCCGGCAAAGCAGAGCTTGAGCAGGCCATAGATGGCATCAGGCCCCCAGGTTTCTAGCTCCGGCGCGGGCAACGCCGGGAGGCTTTCCATCAGGCTCAAAGCCGTCACCAACGCGCCAAACTTCCGCTCGTCGATGCGCCCCTCGATAAAGGCGGTGACGTCCTCCAGTCGCGCGCTGCGCCCTCCCGTGTCGGGCCAATGGGGGCAGCCGGCCTGGCTGGCCAGAATCAGCCGGCGCTTCAACACCGCCTGCATGCTCTCCACCGGTCGGGCGTCGTTCCACACCACGTCGCGGCTGTGGTTCTCGGCCCAGCGCCAGCCGTCCCTGGTGGGCTCCACCGGCTCCAGATGCTCGCGAAACACGCGCTGGCGCCCTTTGTTAGCGTCGCCCCCGCTACCATAGCGCCCACGCAGGCTCGCCAGCGCCGCGGCCAGCCGAAACTCCGCGCTCTGCTCGTAGGCATCAAGCACCCAGCGCGGGTCTTTGAGCACCAGGGGCTTCAGCCCGTCCTGCTCCCTACTCCAGGCATAGCTTCCCGCCAGCGCGCGTTGCGCGTTGCCCAACGCCAGCAAGAGCCCCAGGAGCGGCGCGCCGCCCTGCCCTGCCTGCTGCGCACTGAGCTCAAAGATCGCTTCTTCGAGTTGACGCGCCGCCGAAGCCACTCTCCCCGGTGCCGTCTTCGCCCCGGCCTGCCGAAAGAAACGATCCAGCCAGGGATCGATGGCGTTGAGCAGATCGACGCGGGCGTTTCGCTGCACGGGGATGCGCCCCAGCGGGATCGCGAAGTAGGCCAGACCGTTGCGCAACTGAAACCCGGTGCGCTCAAAGGCGACAAGCCCCCGATCCACCCCCAGCGAGGCGACTGCACGCGCAAAGTCCACCCCGTTTTGGGCCGGGCGCTGACTCACGGTCACTCGCCCCTCCGAAAACAGCGCCCTCAACTCGTGATACGTGCTCGGCTGCGACCACAAGGGCAACCAGATTTCGCCACGAGAATCGCCACTGTCGGCACCACTGGAGCTGCCGTAGCCCACGCCGGACGCCCGCACCGTAAAGGGCGCGCTCATCGCCCCTCCCCTCGCGCTCTCCAGACGTCGCGATGATGCCGCGGCAAAGAGCAACGCTCCCTCGAGCATCAGCACAAAATCCCAGGGGTTGATGAGGGAGTCGGCGTCAAACCCCTGCGTGGCGTTGGCCCCCCCTGCCGCCCCCGGGAAAAACTGTCCGATGGACTGCTTTCGCCCCAGCGCATCGACCGAAGCGCCATAAAGCGCCGCCTCTAGCCAGGCAGCGGCCATCGGCGTCGGAAGCCCGCTATCAGGGTCCACCACGTCATTGAGACGCTGCATGTAGTTATTAGTAAAATCCAGACGACCATCGTTGCCGCCGGTTCCCAACAAGGGCGGATACGATGGCCCGTCATCCAGCAACACTACCGCCGCATCAAACCAGTCGAGCGCCTCATCGGGGAGCGAAGCCCGACACCCGGTTAGGAGTGTGGCCTTCTCATCCGCCGACGACACCTTGAGTTCAATTCCAAGGCGCTCACGAACCCCCTTTGCAGTGGCGATCGTCTGCCGATAGCAGGCATGGCGCGATGACGCTCCGGCCATGATCGCTTCCATCGCATCGGTGTTGTCTTTAGGGCTAAACCCGCTGCCCCCATTCCACGGCGCGATCACCGGCGAGGGCTGATAGTCATTGAGAAAAAACGAGAGCAGCTCGGGTCGGGTCAGGCGGCTGACCAGATGAAAGCGCTCGTCTTTCCAGTAGCCGCGGGCCAGAGGGTCGGCCTGCTCGGCGACCAGGCGAAGCACGGCCAGCGACTTGAGGTAATGGGCCAGCGGGGAGGGCTTGCAGCCGCTCAACGTAAGCGTGTGCGTGGGGTTCATCGGGCCTCCTGAGTAGCGAGTGCGCTGGCGCGCTGGTCGGCCAGGCGAAGCAGGGATTCGAGCCAGGCCAGGCAAAAGGGGCCCAGCTCCGGGGCGTCGCGCAGGTCGAGGCAGCGCTCCAGCCAGGAGCCCTGCCCCAGACGCATCGGGGAGAGGTCGAGGGTGAAGGGCCCCAGGGTGGTGGCCTCGTCCAGCGGGATCACCGGCAGGGCGTCGCCCTGATGCACCCCGCGGGCAAAGAGGCGCCCGTCTTCGGGGGCGTCTTCGGCCGGCAGCGAGCGCAGGCTCAGGCGCACCTTCCCGTGGTGGGCGGCGATCATGTAGGCCACCGCGTTGGTGTCGCGTCCGGGGGGATGCTCGGCCAGAAAGGCCAGCGCCGAGGCCAGCTCATGGCGGAAGTACTTACGCTGGTAGCGTCCGCGGCGATGCGCCGACTTGGCCCAGAGGATGTCCGGGTCGGCCGGGGGCTCCTGGCTCCCTGCAGCCGGGGTAAGCAACATCTGCTGAAACACCGGGTGCGACTTACCCACGTCATGCCAGCGCGCGGCCTCCAACAACCAGCGCTGCCAACGCTCCGGCAATTCAAAGGCTTCGGCGACCTGCTCGGCCTGCGCCACCACATCGGCGCTATGCTCGGCCAGACTCTGCCAGGCACCGGTGTAGGTGCGCGGATCGTCATTCATTCGGGCAACCGCCGAGGCCTCGTCCGCCAGGCGAAGCTCGGGCACCGGCTCAAACTTGCCCTTTGGTAGCCCGATAAATCCGCGCTGCGGGTCGTAGCCTCCGGTGGCCGAGTCGACCAGCAGCACCTCCCCGGGACGCGGCGGCGCCAGCTTGGTCACCTTGACCCAGCGCTCCCCCAGGGGGTCGAAACGCCAGGCTTCGCTCTTCTTCTTATCCTTTGTCGCAAAGTCCTTCGCCGGCCCGATCGCCACCCGGCAGAGCTCCTCAGCCCGGGGCTCGGGAAGCTCGGCATGCGGCGGTTCCCCCTGGAGAGCTCGCCAGAAGAAAGACACGTCGGTGTCGTTGCCCTCGCGGATGTAGCGCGACACATCGAGATCGTTGCCACTCAAATCGGCAGTGGTGTCGAAGAGCTCGAGCAGATCGCGGCGACGCAGAACGGGGTAAATCGTCTGCGGGGGCTGCCAGTCGATGGCGCGCACGCGCTCGGGGCCCACATCGTCGAGTGAGCTCAGAATAGTGCGGGCGCCGTTGAGTTCCTCAAAGGTGTAGGGCAGGAGCACGTCGCCGTCTTTTTCGTTCTCCGCCCTGAGATCGATCCAGAAGACGCGGGCATCGTCGAACTCCCCGTAGCGGTTGCATCGACCCACGCGCTGCACGAAAGAGGGCCAGGGAGCCAGCTCGCTAAAGAGGGTGCGCGCCGAGATGTCGACGCCGGCCTCGATCACCTGGGTGGCCACGATGATACGCCCCCCTGGAGCCTGAAGCGCCCGGGCGTGCTCGCCACGCTCGGCAGCGCGAAAGCGGGAGTGCAAGAGCGTCACTGGCACGTCTCCGGCGACCTTCTGGAGCTCCTCAAAGAGCATCTGCGCGCGCGACACCCGGTTGAGCACCACCAGGGTAAGAGAGTCGTCGATGTGAGCGTCGAGAATGGCCGCGGCGAGTTCCTCAAGCCCCTCGCCATTTTTAGTCACGTCGCGAGTTAGTGTGGGGGGGGCCTTGTGCAGAGCCTTGGTAGCGCCGGTGCGCTGGCGTACAGCGTCGTGCGCTTCATCGAGGGAGCCCAGTCGATGGGTTCGCCAGCCCTCGTCGCCGGGTCGGTGGTCGACCGTGTGCAGGTCGCGCGCGCTCAGGGTCGCGCTCATCCAGATCGAATGCGTGGGCCGGGCCGTGCCCAACCGGTCGCGAAACCCCTGGAGCTGGGCGCTGGTGGGTACGCTCACGCCCATGAGCTGCGTCTCATCAAAGACCCAGAGCGCGTCGTTATGTAGCCAGGCATAGTGCATCGGCCAGGCGTAGCGGCTCATGCCATAACCCCGCATCAACGCCCGGGAGAGGAGCATGTCTTGAGTGCCGATGATCACCGCGTCGCGCTCAGGCTCCTGGGCCCAGTCCAGCTCCTGGTTCCCCCCCATCAGCATGTTGACCGTGGGCACCTGCTCAAAATGCTCGGCGGCCTTCTCCACCCAGGCGGAAAATGCCGCGTGAGTCTGCTCTACCAGCGAGCGCATCGGCAAACACCAGACCAGACGCCGCGGCGTATCGGCCTCTCCTAGGCTACGCCGATAGAGCCAGGCCACCCCGATCGCGGCCGTCTTCCCCAGCCCGGTGGGCACATCCACCAGGTCGGGCCAGCCACCTTCACTAAGCGCACACTGATACGGATAGGGCACCGCACCTGTAAGCGCTTGAAAGAAATCCACGTATCCCATCGATCCCTCCGAGTCGTCCTGCATCTCTGTCGATGGGCGTAGTAAACCCCCTGCGTTACATTATTTCAACCTTCCTTTTTCACCCCTGACGATCAAAAAACAAAAAAGACACCCTGAAAAGGGTGTCTTCGTGTCTTAACGCCGGGATGTCCGGGGGTTCAGCAGGCTCTCAACAAGGGCTCCCGAAATGAGCGTTTGCATTCCCCCCCTTCCGGGGGGGCCACATATGCACTTCTGTAGTCCCCCCTCACCCCACCACCCACACCACCAACACCACCCCCACCCCCAGCCCCACCAGGGTCATCACCCGGCCCCGGAGCCCGGGACGACCAAACCAGGGGGCCTTTGCCAGCGCCGGCACCGTCCACACGCCCAGCGCCAGGGTCAGCGCCAGGGCCAGGAGCCAGGGGCCCAGGGTCAGCACCTGCCAGGCGCCCAGCTGGTAGGTCAGCGTCAGGTAAAAGGTGGCTTCCAGGGCCGTGGTCAGCGCATCGAGGCGGCCAGCTGGTCGGGTGGGGAAGAGGGCTTTGAGCCCCCGGGGCCGGGGGGCCTCCCGGGCCCCGGCCGGCGACGGGGGGCGTGTGAGGCGGCGGCGCAGGCGCCAGAAGGCCTCGGGGGCCAGCCAGGGCAACACGAGGCCGATGATGACAAAGAAGAGCGCCGACTCGGGCTTTTCGGGGGGGGCGGCCGGGTTTTCGAGCAGGCGCAGCGGGAAGTCGTTGGTCTGGTGGGAGTTGCTCAAAAAGGCGATGGCCCGGCCCGACTCCGGGGCAAAGGCCACAAAGGAGTAGTAGCCGCCGGTGCCTCCGTTATGCCACCAGATGCGCTCGTTGCCCTGGCCATCGGGGCGCGCGATCTCGCGCAGGAACCAACCCAGCGCCACCAGGGGCTCGCCATCTTTGGAATGGCGCGGCTCCAGGGTGCGCGCCAGCGGGGGGAAGTCGGCCTGCAGGCCGGCGGTGGCAAAGCGGGCCAGATCCCCGAGGGTCAGGCGCAGGCCCCCGGCCGGGTCGTAGGCGTCCATCTGCCAGGCGCCGGCCCGGGTGAGGTTGGCGCGGTACCCGGGCTCCTGGTGGGGGCCCTCCGGGGCAAAGGAGCTCTGGGTTAAGCCCAGCGGCTGGAGCACCCGCGCGGTGATCAGCTCCTGATAGCTCAGGCCACTGCCGCTGGCCCGCGCCAGCACCTGCCCCAACAGAGCTACCGCAAAGTTGGAGTACGCCACCTCGCCGCGGGTCGCCAGCTGGCCCCGGGGCAGGGTGCAGAGGGCCTCAAAGATCTCCTCGGGGGTGGCCCCCGCGTAAGGGTCGGAGCGCCGCAGCAGCGGCCGCCGCATCCCCGGGCCCGAGGGCGCCAGCCGCGGCAGCCCCGAGCGGTGGGTGGCGAGCTCCTCAAAGGTGATCGTGGCCACGTCGGCCGCCGGCTCACAGCCTTCGGGCAGCCAGGCGGCGATCGGCGCGTCGAGCTGCACCTTCCCCTGCAACTCCAGATCGGCCAGCAGCACGGCGGTGAACACCTTGGTGATCGAGCCCGCGTCCCAGCGCGCCTGCGCCACCGGCTGCTCCAGGCCCACCGACGCGCGGACCTCTCGGCCCTCGGCGTCGCGACGCCAGACGGCCACGCCCCGGGCATGACCCTGGTCGACGTAGGCCTGGAGCGTCGCCTCCAGCTGCTCCTCGGTGGCGTCGCTGGTGGGTTGGGCCTGGAGCGGCCCGCCCGGCCCCAGACTCAGGCCAACCAGCACCAGGAGGCCCAGCCACCCGGTCGGGCGCTGCCACATTCTCGATCGACGATGCTTCGGGCACACGTGCTCCACCATAGGACGCTCCGGAACCGGAAAAGGTGATGACCAGGCCCCCTCTATCCCCCACCACGCGGCCTATATGCAAGGCGTGGCCGAGGCAAGCCCCCCAGGAAACGCCCGAAGCGCCCACAAGGGGCGCTTCGGAAGGTGTGGCACTCGGGCTCTTTATGACGCCGTGAGCTCTCGTTGACGGCGTCGTAAGCTTTACTCGTAAACCACCGTCAGTCGAGGACGCAGCGCGGTGTTAAGGGCCTCGCTGCCATGGAAGGCGGTGTCTCCCAGGAGGGCGCTGACGCGCAGGTCCACGGTCTGACCGGCCTCGTAGCGCTCCAGGACGTGGGCAAAGAGCGCATCGCTCTCCATCTCCACCACCTCCCGGGAGCCGTTCGCCAGCGTGGCGGTGTCCAGGGGCACACCCGTGGACGCCGGGCGCGTGTTGTAGGTGACGACGCCGGGCTCCCAGGGCTCGGTGAGCGCGTCGAGCATCAGGTTGCTCTCTTCCCACACGCTTCGGGGGTGCAGCGTCAGGCGAACATCGACAATCTGCGCGTTGGCGGGCACGCCGCTGAAGTCAAAGCGCAGGTAGAACTCGTCGCCCCCCAGCGAATTGGCAAAGAGCTCCACCGACTCCTCAAAAACCCTGTCGGAAAAGAACGCGCTCACCATGGCGCTTTTTTGAGCCGGGTTGACCCGCTCAAAACACGCCTGAACCTGCAGCTCCAGGCGCGGGTGGTAGGCCTGTTCGGGATGCTCGCTGGAGAAAAACCTCGCGGTAGCGTTGAGGGAGCTCAACGTCAGGGTCAGCTCTCCCCGCTCTTTGCCCTCAGCCGCTACCATGTTGAGACGTGAACTCGAGAAGGCGGTTTCGACGACCTCCCCCGGCGAGGTCGCGTCGAGTGAGACGCTGTTCAAAAGGGGGTAATATGACTCCGATCGCGCGTCCAACCAGGTGATCGAGGCCAGGTCCAGTGGCGATTCGGTATAGGGGAGCTGCACGTCCACCACTCCCCCGTCACGTACGTTGTCGAAGGCGTAGAAGTAGAATGCTGCGTCATGAATGGTGGCGTTGCTCGGGAGCGCGCTCAGATCAAATTGCAACAGGCTCCTATGAATGCCGCGCTGCACAAAAGGATAGAGCCCCGAGCTAAAGTCGAAGACATAACCCGACGGGTTGGCCGTGAGGAACTCACGGTTGAAGTTCTGGTCGGGAGCATCGTTGGTGACAAAGACATCGTGTAAGAGCGGTGCCTCGTAATCGTACGTGCACGTTTCGATGGCCAGGCGACACAGGGGCAACTCGCCGGAGCGAAGCACGCACCGATGAAGGGTGGGATCGCCGCAGCCCCCGTTATCGTCGGCGCAGAGGTCGACGTCGGCACATTCGCCCACCCCGACCTCGGTGTTGGTGCAGGTGAAGAACTCCGGGGCACCGCAGCCACCGTTGTCGCTGAGGCAGGGGTTGATCGTGGTGCACTCCGCAACGAGGTGGCCGCCCTCGGCGTCCTCGATGGCGTCGCATTGCACGAGGGCCGGGTCGCCGCAGCCGCCGTTGTCGGTGAGGCAGGGGTTGATCGCGCTGCACTCCGCGACGAGGTGGCCGCCCTCGGCGTCCTCGATGGCGTCGCATTGGAAATACTCGGCGGCGCCGCAGCCCCCGTTGTCGCTGAGGCAGGGGTCGATCGCGCTGCACTCCGCGACGAGGTGGCCGCCCTCGGCATCCTCGATGGCGTCGCACTGGAAATACTCCGGCACACCGCAGCCGCCGTTGTCGCTGAGGCAGGGGTCGATCGCGCTGCACTCCGCCAGCAGACCGCCGCTCTCGACGTCTTCGATGGCGTCACACTGGAAATACTCCGCCTCCCCGCAGCCGCCGTTCTCGCTGAGGCAGGGGTCGATCACGCTGCACTCCGCGATGAGACGGCCGCTCTCAGCATCTTCCATCGCGTCACATTGGAAAAACTCGGCGTCGCCGCAGCCGCCGTTCTCGCTGAGGCAGGGGTCGATCGCGCTGCACTCCGCCTCACCCACGGCGGTGTGGGTGCAGGCAAAGAACGCTGCGTCGCCGCAGCCGCCGTTATCTTCCAGGCAAGGGTTGATCGTCGTGCACTCCGCCACAAGTTCGCCGCCCTCGCCGCCCTCGATGGCGTCGCATTGCACGAGCTCCGGATCGCCGCAGCCGCCGTTGTCGGTGAGGCAGGGGTTCGTCTCGACGATGGTGCAGTCGAGGCCGTCGCCCTCAAAGCCGGGGTTGCAGGCGCAGGAGGGACCGCCTTCGGCTTCCAGGTCGCAGGTGGCGTCGGCGTGGCAGCCGGGCTCACAGGTGGCGGGGGCACAGCCCGGTCCAAAGCCCTCATCGCAGTAATCGTCGGGCAGGCAGTGGCCCTCGGTGCAGACGAGGTCGCCGTCGCAGGTGTCTTCGCAGGTGGCGGCGCAGACCTGCGTGTCGGCCAGACAGAGCCCGGAGTCGCAGTCCTCATCGGAGGTGCAGCTTGTGGGCTCCTGGTGATCGTCGGTAAGGGGACCATCGCCATCGGCGTTGCAGGCAGCAACAAGAACGACCATACAGAATACAAGGCCAACACGGCCCATCCATGAGAACATCGCGGGACTCCTGAAGTCGCGCGCCCCTGCCTGACAGGCAGGGGCGCGCGGGCATTTTTTTGTGGGAAGGTGCGCTACGCCTTACTCGTAGACGATCGTCAGGCGAGGAACCTGCAGGGTGCTCGAAGCCGCCCTGCCGCCAAAGACGGCGGAGCCCTGGAGGGCGCTGACGCGCAGGTCCACGGTCTCACCGGCCTCATAGCGCTCCAGAACGTGGGCAAAGAGCGCATCGCTCTCCCACGTCATCACTTCCTGGGAGCCGTCTGCCAGCGTGGCGCTGAGCAGGGGCACGCCGCTGGTGGCCGGGCGCGTGTTGTAGGTGACGGTGTCGGGGTCCCAGGACTCGGTGATCGCGTCGACCATCACACTGGTTTCACCCTGCACGGAGTCGGTGGCCAGCTTCAGGCGGACATCGACAATGCGCGCGTCATCGGGCACCGCCCAGAAGTCAAAGCGCAGGTAGAGCTCGTCGCCCTCACTGGCATCCACCACGTGATAATCCGGCACGTTCATGACCGTGTCGGGCTGGCTCGCGCTTACCGAGACGTCTCTTCGAGGCATGTTGCTCTGCTCAATACACATCTGGACCTGCAGCTCCAGACGCGGGTGGTAGGCTTCTTCAGGATGCTCGCTGGAGAAAAACATCGTGGTGGCCCCCCTGGAGGTCAACGCCAGTTTCAGCGCTCCCTGCTCGATGGCCCGTTGTGATGCGCCGGCGAGTGCCAGCCTCTCGAAGATGTTTTCTAAGATCACCCCGTCCGTGAACCCGGCCACCGATGTGCGGCCCAGATTCTCGTAGCTTAGATATAACGAGTTCTGCCAGGTAAACGAACCCACATCACGCGTCGATGTGGAGACACCCATCTCCAGAAACCCGGGGTCGCCCACGTTGCCAAAGACGTAGAGGTAGAGCGCTGCGTTATGAATGGTGGCGCCGGGCGAGAGCGAGCTCAGATCAAACTGCAAAAAGCTCCGATGGCTGCTGCTCATGTCATGGGGATAAGGTTCAAAGTCAAGTTGAGCACTCGAGTCCCTGGGGTTGATCGCCAGGAACTCAAGGTCAAAGGTCTCGTCTGGAAGGCTGCTTCTGACAAAGACATCGTGCGTAAGCGGTGGCTGATAATCGAACGTGCACGACGCGAGAGCCAGGCGGCAGAGGGGCAGCTCACCGGCGCGAGGAATGCAGGCATAGAACGCGGGATCGCCGCAGCCCCCGTTGTCGTTGGCGCAGAAATCCATGTCGGCGCATTCGCCCACCCCGACCTCGGTGTTGGTGCAGGTGAAAAAGGCCGGGTCGCCGCAGCCGCCGTTATCTTCGAGGCAGGGGTTGATCGTGGTGCACTCCGCGACAAGGTGGCCGCCCTCGGCGTCCTCGATGGCGTCGCATTGAACGAGGAGCGGGTCGCCGCAGCCGCCGTTGTCGGTGAGGCAGGGGTCGATCGCGCTGCACTCGGCGACGAGGTATCCGCCCTCGGCGTCCTCGATGGCGTCGCACTGGAAATACTCCGGCACACCGCAGCCGCCGTTCTCGCTGAGGCAGGGGTCGATCGCGCTGCACTCCGCCAGCAGACCGCCGCTCTCGATGTCTTCGATGGCGTCACACTGGAAATACTCCGGCACACCGCAGCCGCCGTTGTCGGTGAGGCAGGGGTCAATCACGCTGCACTCCGCGATGAGACGGCCGCTCTCCCCCTCTTCCATCGCGTCGCATTGGAAAAATTCGGCGGCGCCGCAGCCGCCGTTGTCGGTGAGGCAGGGATCGATCGCGCTGCACTCCGCCTCACCCACGGCGGTGTGGGTGCAGGCGAAGAACGCCGCGTCGCCGCAGCCGCCGTTGTCGGTGAGGCAGGGGTTGATCGTCGTGCACTCGGCCGCGAGTTCGCCGCCCTCGCCATCCTCGATGGCGTCGCATTGCACGAGCTCCGGATCGCCGCAGCCGCCGTTATCCTCCAGGCAGGGGTTGTCCTCGACGATGGTGCAGTCGAGGCCGTCGCCCTCAAAGCCGGGGTTGCAGGCGCAGGAGGGGCCGCCCTCGGCTTCCAGGTTGCAGGTGGCGTCGGCGTGGCAGCCGGGCTCACAGGTGGCGGGGGCACAGCCCGGTCCAAAGCCCTCATCGCAGTAGTCTGGAGGCAGGCAGTGGCCCTCGGTGCAGACGAGGTCGTCCTGGCAGGTGTCTTCGCAGGTGGCGGCGCAGACCTGCGTGTCGGCCAGACAGAGACCGGAGTCGCAGTCCTCATCGGAGGTGCAGCTTGTGGGCTCCTGGTGATCGTCGGTGAGGGGAGCATCGCCATCGGCGTTGCAGGCAGCAACAAGACCGACCATACAGAACACAAGGCCAACACGGCCCATCCATGAGAACATCAAGGGACTCCTGAAGTCGTGCGCAACGAGCTGGCGTAGGGGTGGCGGCCACCGCGCGATTGCGCCGTGAGCAGCCCCCATCGACAGCCGCTCACGGCGTCGTAGTGGGGATGTACATGTAGGATAAAGGTTCGCACCTTCGAGGTAGGCAACCAAATGCCTTAGCCCCCTCGCCAGTGCAAGCCCTCTTTTGAATTTATGTTGTTTTTTGTGAAGCGATGCTGCCTGCACGATCCTCGCGGCGACTCGCAACAGGTATTCCCTGCCGTGGCGAGGCCCGCTTGCGCGCACAAAAAAAGCCCGCGGGCCACAGGGGCGCGCGGGCGTTGGTGTGTGAAGGGGCGTTGAGCCTTACTCGTAGATCAAGGTGAGGCGAGGACGCCACGCTTCCTCGAAGAAGTTACGGCCGGCAAAGATCGCCGCGTCGTCGGTGGCCGAGATGCGCAGCGAGACGGAGCGCTCGCTCTCAAAGCGCGCTATTACCGCCTCGAAGAGCTCGGTGGTATCCAGCGTCACCGGCTCCACGGCGCCAGTTCCATCGGAAAAGTCCAGCGTAAAGCTCGCCAGCGGGTCGCCGGTGGCCTCGGGACGGGTGAGATAGGTGACGGTCGACTCCCCCCAGACCTCGGTGTTGAGCAGCTCGACTGTAAAGCGCCCCTCCCCGCCGTAGTCGATCACCTCGAGGGCTACCAGATCGAGCTGGGCCCCGATAATCCGGGCGCCCACCGGCACCTGGCTCATATCAAAGCGCACATAGAACTCACTGCGATCGCGATCGGCCACCAGCCCATCGCCCTCTCCCAGTGCGCTCTCGGGCTCGCGGTTGTTCACCGTGGCGTTGGCGTCGGCCCCGAGCTCCATGTGATTGCACTCGCGCAGGGTCACCAGAAGTTTCGGCGCCTTTTCGCCCCCCTCGTGCTCCATGGCGTAATGGAGAAGGCCGATCCCCGAGGTCTCCAGCATCAGCGACCAAACGCTCTGGCCTTCGAGCAGGCTATCGTACAAGGTCTGAGTCATCCTGTGGCCTTCGAACCCGAGGATGTCCCGTACCGACAGAGGCTCAAAGAGCGAATGCACAGGTTGACGCCGAAGCGACTCCAGGCGCGGGGGCTGGTTTTCGAAGTTCAGCGCCGGGGCGCTCCAGTCGTTGGCCACCAGATGAAGTTCCGCCCTTCCGAGGCCAAAATGCGGCGTCGCGGCCATCACGCGGGTCTCCAGGCGAGCGCGAACGACCGGAAAGGTTGGGAGCTCGGAGAGGTCGAACTTCAGGTAGGTCTGATGAAGGTCCTCCAAAAGATGCGTTGCGAGTTCGGAGATGATTTCGAAGGCCGCTCCCTCCGGATGTGTCACCAGATAGGGCTGATCCGCAAAGGAGCGGGTAGGCTCCCTCATGCTCACATAGGTATCTTCGACGAGGGGCACCTCGTAGACCACATCGCAGGAAGCCATAAGGCGACAGATCGGCGGCTCGCCGCTAAGCGGCACGCAGATGTAGCGCTCCGGGTCGCCGCAGCCCCCGTTATCCTCGGCGCAGAGGTCCACGTCGGCGCACGTCCTCTCCCCGTCCCCGGTGTGGGTGCAGGTGAAGAACTCCGGGTCGCCGCAGCCCCCGTTGTCGGTGAGGCAGGGGTCTTCGACGATCGCCTGGCACTGCTCACCATCGCCCTCAAAGCCCTCTTCACACAGGCATTGGGGCCCGCCGGTGGCTTCCAGGTCGCAGCGCGCGCCCGGGCCGCAGGTCGGATCGCAGCCCGGAGGCTCACAGCCCGGGCCGGCCCCCTCCCGGCAGTAATCGGGCGGCACGCAGCTCCCCTCAAAGCAGACCTGCCCCGGGTCCTGGCAACGCTCTTCGCAACGGGCCGCGCAGACCTGCGTGTCGACCAGACAGTGCCCCGAGGCGCAGCTCGCATCGCGCTCACAGCCCTCCCCGGCCGAGAGCAACACGGCTGCGGGCGCGCTGTCGTTCAAATTGCAGGCCAGAAGCCCGGGTGCCAAAAGCACCAGGAGTCGAACCCATGACGCGACCCTGAACATGCAGAACCTCCCAGGTCGAGGCGCTCCGTTGGCGCCACCTGATTATGAAGTGGAGTAACGGATGTAGCGAATTGAGAACCGACGCACAAGTCAGCCCCTGGCGGCATGGCGCTTGTTCGCTCACCAAGGCGTGCTAGAGTCGTGGCGCCTGATACCAACGCGCGCCCCGCAAAAGACCGGCTGACGACGTGCCAGAAGGACTCACGTCTCTGAGCCACGCGCTTTGTCGGTCTTGCTCTACACCTGACCCACGCACCCAGGACATGGACCTGGCTGCTCGCGAGATTCCCCCTTAAGCCCCTCGCCACGCTGATAGGACGTTGTATGAGACACCTTCCCCTGCTGCTCATCGCTCTGCTGACCTGCGCCGCCTGCGGCGTCGACGACCCCTCGCTGGACTGCGGCGTGGATGATTCTCGTGAGATTTGCCAGGTCGACGCCGGCGATGACCTCGACGCCGGCGATCAACCCGACGCCGACGCCGACGAGCAGCCCGACGCCGATGCCGACGACCAGCCCGATGCCGACGAACAGCCCGACGCCGACGCCGATGAGCAGCCCGACGCCGACGCCGACGAACAGCCCGATGCCGATGCCGACGACCAGCCCGATGCCGACGCCGACGAACAACCCGATGCCGACGCCGACGACCAGCCCGATGCTGATCTGACGCCGGGCACGGTGACCATTGAACTCGACTGGACGGCATCAACTCCGGAGACGCTCGCCTACTCCGATCTCGATCTCTACTACTGCCCGGAAGGCGTCAGCTCGCTTGAAGATGAGCGCTGCGTCTACTGGAACAACGACATCCAGGAGTGGGGCCCGGGCACCGACAACATCGCGACGTGGTGGAACGACGCGATGGATATTGGCGAGGTGGAAGATATTGAGCATGAGGCCCCGGCCAACGGGCGCTATCACCTGGGGGTGCAGGCCTACTGGGATCGTTTGGAGACCAGCGACCCGGTCGGCACCATTGAAGCCCGGGTGCGCATCAAGGTCGATGGCACGCTGGTGTACACCGGCAACCGCACCTTCGATGTGAGCGAGTCGATGTGGTACCTGGGCACCCTCTCCTGGCCGGAGCTGGCCGCCGGCGGAGGTGCAGGCGTTGACGAGGCCGGCCCCTGCGAGGCCTCCGGGGCCAATAGCTGCGTCGGCGATGGCCTCTACGAAGTGATGTACTACCTGAACTAAGCGCCTTGTAGCGCTCCCCAAAAGCTGCGCGGCGGCCTCTCCCCGAGCCCTCGGAGGAGAGGGCCGCCGCGTGCGCTTTAGAAAACATAATTTGACAATCCTCTGCGCTGACAGGAGGCTGGTAGATCTCTAACGATTTACCCACCCTACGCGACGAAGCGTCGCGATGACCTGTGGAGCGACCAGGTGAAAATTCAACCCCATGTGCTGCCTGCTTTCTTGATGCTGACGCTGATGGGCTGCTCAGACAGCGTGATGCAACCCGATCCCTGCGACGACCCCTTTTCGGCGCAGTGCAGCGAGACACCACTGCGTGACACCCGCGGCCCGGGCGACGATGAGCCCGACGCCGGAGAAGAAGGCCATCAGGACACCGAGCTCCCCGATAGCGGCACTGACCCTGACGTCGGCACGGGTCCTGATACCGGCACGGATCCTGATACGGGCACCGACCCCGATACGGGCTCTGAGCCTGACGCGGGCACCGACCCCGATACCGGCACGGATCCCGATACGGGCACGGATCCCGATACGGGCACGGATCCTGATACCGGCACGGATCCCGATACCGGCACCGACCCCGATACCGGCACCGACCCCGATACCGGCACCGACCCCGATACCGGCACCGATCCCGATACGGGCACCGATCCCGATGTGGGGCCGGGCCCGGCGCGGGTCACGATCAAGCTGGTGTGGGATGATGGTGGAGACGTGTGGGCCTACCCGGACCTGGATCTCTACTACTGCCCGACATCTGCGCAGACGATGACCGGGGCGGGCTGCGTGTACTTCAATCACAGTCAGGCCAACTGGGGCGCCGATGGCGAGGTCACGCTTCTCGACGCCTACAACCCTTATGAGGTGGAGCAGCTGGGCCACGACAACCCGGGCGTGGGGCGCTACCACGTGGGGGTGCGCCCCACCGACCTGGACCTGGCCTACAACGTGGGAGCTACGCTGGTGATCGAGGTCAACGGCGTGGAGCGTTTCCGCGACTCACAATACTTCGATTACGAGGATGGCATGTGGTACGCGGCCATCATCGAGTGGCCCCTGGCCTTTGACTCCAGCCTGGGCGTGGTGCCGGGACCTCCCTGCACCTCGGGCTGCGATCCCTTTGGGGTCTATCCCTATCTGGCGGTGCCTCTGGAGCCCTGAGCCTAGCGATGCCGCCGGCGCCCGAGCAGCCCGGCGGCATGCAGGAGCATAAAGCCAATGAGCACCACCGAGATCGCCCAGGGGCTCCCCTGGGCGCCGCCACTCTGGCAGCCGGCCACGCTGGCATCCGAGCTCGGGGTGGCCGCCCCGTTGAGGCCGGAGCCGCGCTCTGCGGGCGATTCCCCGGGGGGGCCGCCTCCTTGAGCGGGAGGGGCGCTCGGGGTGGGTGGCGCTGCGTCGGGCGAGGGGGGGCTGGTGTCGGCGTCCATGCCGCCATCGAGCTCTTCGAGGTCCTCAAGGTCCTCGTCACCAACGTCGCCTTCATCGTCGTCGGTGCGCTGCCCGAAGAGCTTCTCGCTCTCATCCCAGGCGTCGGGATCGTCTTCGGGAGAGATCAGCATCTGAGAGCGGGCCGGAGCGCTGAGCAGCAGCGTCAGCGCGACGATCAGCGCGCGCAACCCCAAGTGTACCGATGTCATCGCAAGCCCCCCATTGAGCGTTGTGGCGTGTGGATGAAGTCGTCGTGTTCCGCCTCCAGGCGCCCCTCTTCATGAGGGGCGTCTCTCTGAAGTTAAACACGCGCGATGCGACGCGGCAGGCGGACGTGCCCAGAGGGGGCCTGGGCCTGAGCCGGCCGCCCGGGCTACTCGGCGGCGGCCAGGGCGCCCCCGGTCTGGATGGCCCAGAGCGAGGCGTATTCGCCGCCCCGCGCCACGAGCTCCTCATGCGTGCCCGACTCGATGATGCGGCCGCGGTCCATGACGATGATGCGGTCGGCCGCCCGGACCGTGGAGAGGCGATGGGCGATGATGATCATCGTGCGGTCCTTTGCCAGACGATCCATCGAGCGCTGAATGGCGGCCTCGGTGGCGTTGTCCACCGCGCTGGTGGCTTCGTCGAGGATGAGCACCCGGGGGTCGCGCAGCACGGCGCGGGCGATGGAGACGCGCTGCTTCTGGCCTCCGGAGAGGGTCTCGCCACGCTCTCCCACCAGGGTGTCGTACGCGCGGGGCAGGGCCTGGATGAAGGGGTGCGCCTCGGCCTGGCGCGCGGCCTCCAGGATCCGGGCGTCGGAGGTCTCAAAGGAGCCGTAGGCGATGTTCTCGCGCACGCTGCCGTGAAAGAGGAAGGACTGCTGGCTGACCAGGCCCACGGCCCGGCGCAGATCCTCGGTGCGCAGTTCGCTCAGCGGTTTCCCATCGAGCAGCACTCGCCCCTGCTGGGGCTCAAAGAAGCGCATCAGCAGGTTGATCAAGGTGCTCTTTCCGGCGCCGGTGGCCCCGACGACTCCCAGGGTGGAGCCAGCGGCAATCCGCAGGTTGAAGTCGTGCAGGATGGGATCGCGATCGGGGTAGGCGAAGCCCACCTTGTCGAAGACGAGCTCTCCGCGCACCTCCTCTTTGCGAAGGGGCGTCTCTCCGCTGACGATCGAGATCGGGGTCGCCAGCAGGTTGAGCACTCGCCGCGTCGAGGCCATCGCCCGTTGGTACAGATCGAAGGTTTTGCCCAGACGCGTCAGGGGCCAGAGCAGGCGCTGGGTAAGAAAGACCAGCACCGAGTAGACGCCGACAGCCAGCGTGCCCTCCAGGGCCATCATCCCGCCGTAGACCAGGGTGGCGGCAAAGCCCAGCACGATGGCCATGCGGATCAGTGGCGAGAAGGCCGCGCTTAAGCGGATTGCGTGGCGGTTGGCCTGGCGGTAGGCCTCGCTCTCCGCGGCGATGCGGGCGCGCTCGTAATCTTCGGTGGCAAAGGCCTTGATGGTGGCGATGCCCGAGAGGTTATTGGCGAGCTGGGTGTTGAGGCTGGAGACCTGCTCGCGTACCCGGGCGTAGCGCGGGGCGAGCATACGCTGGAATTTGAAGCTCCCCCAGATGATCAGGGGCACCGGGAGCATGGCCATCCAGGCCACCTGCGGGGCCAGAATAAAGAAGGTCGTGACGATGACCACCGCGGTGGTGGCGACCTGGAGGATGTCATCGGCGCCGGTGTCTAAGAAGCGCTCCAGCTGGTTGATATCGTCGTTGAGGATGGCCATCAGCCCGCCGGTGGACTGCTCATGAAAGTAGGCCATCTCCAGGTTCTGGATATGGCTGTAGGCGTCCTGGCGGAGCTCATGTTCGATGGTCTGGGCCAGGTTTCGCCACAACCACTCCTGCAGGTATTGAAAGGCGCTCTCCAGCCCCCAGACCACCACCGTGAGCAGCGCCAGCACGATGAGCTGGTGGGTCACATCGACGATGCCCAGCCCGGCCAGCAGGGAGTCTTCCTTTTTGACGACCACGTCGATGGCCGCGCCGATGAGGGCCGGCGGCGCGAGATCGAAGATCTTGTTGAGCACCGAGGCCGACGCCGCCGCCCAGATGCGCTTTTTATGCGGTCCGGCGTAGCGCAGCAGGCGCTTAAAGGGGTGGTCCGAGGGAGGGGTCAGGCGTCGGGTATCAACGTCGATGGGCATAACGTCTTCGGGGCGGAGGCAACAGGAGTCAGGCAAACGTGAGGGGAGCCGCCAGGGGCGGCCACCTCTTAGAGGAGCGGGCCGCGCTCGATCAGGTGAGCGCCCAGGCCGTTGACCGGGGAGCGAAACGCCAGCGCCGGCACGCCGGCGGCCTCAAAGGCCTGGAGCATGGCGTCTTCGATCGTCTTGCCCCGGGTGCGGAAGTCGTGGAGCGCGAAGCAGGCCGGGCCGGCCCCGGAGATCGAGCATCCGAGAGCGCCGGCATCGAACGCGGCCTGCTGCACGGCCTCAAAGCCCTCGACGGAAGGGGCGCGCCAGGGCTCGATGACCAGGTCGCGCAGCGAGCGGGCGATGAGATCGCGGTCGTCGCGGAAGCACCCGGTGATGAATCCGGCCAGGTTGGCCGACTGGGCCACGTGCGCGTCCAGGGGAACGTCTTTGCCCAGGTTGGCCCTGGCGAGGCGCACATCGACCGAGTGCTCGGGCACGACGAGCACGGCGCCAAAGTCGTGGGGCACCGGGATGCGCACCACGTCAAAGGGATCCATGGAGCGCACCAGAATCAGACCGCCGAGCATGGCCGGGGCGACGTTGTCGCCGCGGGGCTCACCGGTGGCCACGGCTTCGCCGAGCAGCGCGTATTTGAAGCGCTCGGGCAACGAGAGCGGGGTGTCGAGCACGGCGCTGGCCGCCACGACTGCGGCCACGGCGCTGGCCGCCGCCCCTCCCAGGCCGCGGGCCTGGGGCACGCCCTTAAACACCGAGACGTGGAGGCCGAAGTCGAGCTCCCGATCCCGGGCCATGGCGACGAGTCCGGCGGTGGCGCAGTTGCGCTCCGGATCATCGGGGAGGGACGGGTCGCCCTCCACAGTGATCAGACGCACGCCGGGCTCTTTGACGCGCTCCACGCGCACGCGGTCGGCCAGGCCTCGCCCGTCGAGGTCGCTTAAGCTGAAGCCCAGAATGTCAAAACCGACGGCGACATTGGCCACCGTGGCCGGAGCGACGGCGGTGGCGTGCTGAAGAGGGAGATCGATCATCGCTTCATCCTTAAAAAGCGCCTCACAGGGGCGCGCATCACAGGTTAATTCAGGTGGTATCGGCCCCGGAGTATCGGGCGCGGTGGCCCTATCATCGGCCGCCGCGTCGCAGAAGCAAAGCGCCGTGGCCCGCGGATTCTTCCCCCCGGGGGAGGCTCAAAAGCGATAGCGGATGCCCAGATCGGTGCTCACCGGCAGGTTGATCGGGCGCTCATCGGGGGAGCCGATGTAATAGCTGAGCGAGCTGTTCAGCGTCAGCCAGAGCGAGCTGTTCAGCCGCCAGGAAATTCGGGGATTGAGGCGCGCCCCCACCGACGCCCCCTTATTCTCAAAGGTGCGGGTACCCAGATCGCCGGGGCAGAGGAGGTCGGGGGCCGGGATGCAGCTCTTATCGGTGAAGACGCGCATCGGCGAGAGGTTGGCGAGCTCAAAGCTGGCAGCGATCCCCAGCTCCAGGGGGCCGATCTCCCAGGCCAGGCGTCCTCCCGCCCAGGCCCGAAAGGTGGTGAAATCCTCGCGCAAGAGCCCGTCGTAGTCGCGCATCGAGTTTAAGATCTGCAGGCCCGCCACCAGCCCGAACTCGCGGGTCAGCGCGTAGTCGGCGCCCAGGCCCATGCCCACATTGCCAAAGGGGGTTTGCAGGGGGGCGTCCACCTTCAAAAAAGAGGCGTAGGCCAGGCCCAGCTCCAGGCTCAAACGGCCCTGCCCCCGGGAGGCCACCAGATCGGCGGGGGCGGGCTCGGCGACCTGCAGGGGCTCCAGCACGCAGGCAGCCAGACGGCTGGCCAGGCGGTTGGCGGCGCTCTGCAGCAGCTCGGGCTGCAGGCTGCGCAGCGAGATCGACTCCGGCGGCAAAAACGCGTCTTCGCGCGCGTCGTAGAGGTAGGCCACCACGGTGATGCCCGCCGCCGGCGCGTCGACCGGCGCCCCGCCCTGAGCAGATGCCGGGAGCGCGGGGAACGCAAAGGTGTAGAGGAGCAGGTCGGCGCCGACGATGCCGGCCTCACGGCGGGCCTGTTCCAGCGAGGGGCCGCGCTGCTCCAGCTCTCGCCAGAGGGTATTGCGGGCGCTCTGGTAATACTGAACGATGAAGTCGGGATAGTAGCCCGGGAGGATGCGGCGCTGCGGATCGAGCAGGATCATCTCCTGCATCAGCTCCAGGGGGCGCACCACGTTGGTGCCGTCCTCCAGGTAGCTCAGCGCCAGAAAGCGCAGCGTCTGGGCGACCTCTTCGGGCTGGATCACATCGTGATGAATCGCGCGATAGTTCTGCAGCGCGCGCTCCAGATGTTTGATGGCGTCGGCGGGCTCCAGGCGCTTAAAGGACTCTTCGCCCATCTCGTGCCACTGCCGCGCCAGGGCCAGCGTGCCCTCGTAGAGGGCCTCGGAGGTGATGGCCTCGGTGAGGTGGTCGGGCGCGATCAGCGCAAACTCATCTCCGGGGGCGAAGTAGCGCCAGGCGCCGCGGGCCAGGCTCTGGTGAAGCTCGGCGGCCTGCTCCGCGCTGAGGTCGTGTTCCAGCGCAAAGGCGCGAGCCTGGGGGGCCAGCGCCAGACGCAAGCGCGGCTCGGTGCTGGCGGGAATCTCCTGGCCCTGGGCCGGGGTACTCCCCACCATCATCAACGCACAGCAAACCACCCACGCGGCCAGGACCGGGGCCACCGCGGGCACTCGCCGCGCCCGGGTTATGTTGGCCGTGGGCGCCGAGGGCATCGCGACTCAGTTGTAATGGAAGAGGCGAGGCAAGAGCACCTCGCGAGCCTCAAGGTGGTCGGTGGTCAGCTGGAGGTCGACGGCGTTGGGCACCAGGCCCGGTCGGGGCCGCGGTGGCAATCGTAGGGCGACGACGTCTTCGTTATAGAAGAAGACCTGCGCGATGTAAAAGTGCTGGTTGGGGCTGGCCTCCTCCAGACCTTCGATGCGCGCGCGCAACCCGGCGTCGAGCTGATTGAGAGAGCCCTCCACAAAGAAGATGGCGCGCCCCCAACCGTTGGTTTCCACACCTTCGGGGGCATCGTCCACCCGGCCCCGCTCCAGGCTCGTGGCGACGATGGGCTCGGCGCTGATGTCCCAGCCAAATCGCCCCTCGTTCTGCGCGTCGTCGATCACCACCAGGTGGGCCAGGCCGTAGCGGGTGGTGCCGCTGCGCGCCAGGATGCGCTCCGGCGGTGAGGGCACGCTCAGGCGCAGGTCGCCCTCCAGCGCGTTGTCGGCGGGGGTGAAGTGGCGGCCCGGCTCCAGGCGCACCGAGGGTTCGGTGCGATTGATGGCCACGTAGACCAGAGCCCCGTTATTATCGACGGCCTCCACGCCCACCCAGAGCAGGCTGAAGACGGGGTTTCGCAGGGTGTAGGTCTGCGGGTCCAGCCCCTGGGGGGAGGCGTTGCCAAAGCGAGCGCGCAGCACCAGGTCGTCGATGGTCTGGCAGGCGGCGTTGGGAGTGCCGCCGGTAGGCTCCATCACAAGCGGGGTTGGCGAGGTGACGTCATCCGGGGCGACCAGGAGCTGGAGGTTGCCGGCGGCGTCGAAGCTGCCCGAGAGGTCGACGCCGGGGTGGCGCGCGGTGGCCTGCAGACGAAGCTCAAAGGTGCCGGCTTTCACATCGAAGGGCGCCGGGGAGGTCCAGGCGCAGCGGGTCTGGTTGTCGGGAGCGTAGGCGTCTTCGCGGGACGAGGCCGAGGCCAGGGTATAAAAACGCACCACCGCGCGGACCTCATCGCCAAAGCGAAAGAGGTCGACGGCCAGGGCCTGATCGTCGAGTTCCCCGATGATGCTCTGGCGGTAATGGCCGCTGAGTTCGTCTTCGAAGCCCGGGCAGCCCGCCAGCGCCCAGGCGCAGAGCAGCACCAGAAGCGCGCCGGGGCGCGCTGTCGGGGGCCGAAAGCGGCCGGGGCTTTGAGACGAGGTAGGCATGGTCTTACGCGCGCTCTCAACAAAGGAAGGTGCCCCCGAACTTCGGGGGGCACCCGACCAGTATAGAGGAAGAAGGCGGTGAGACTCTAGCGTCGACGCCCGGGATCCGAAATCGAGGCCTCGCGGAGCGCGCGGGGCAGAGAAGCTGGCAGGCGCCAGCGCCTCGCACCGTGTTACCCCGGGGGTGGAGCAGCGCTTGACCAGCGGCCCGGAGTGCCCGGCACGCAAAAGGCCGCGGGCCCGGGGCACGCGAGCCTTGAAAGACGGGGCCATGTCGATTAAGTGGCCCCGGCCACCAGAAGGCGGCAAGGAACTTGCAGTACTCCCGGGCGGAGTGCGTTCGTTGTGCGCCACACGCCGGCATTGCCCACAAGATCTTGTGAGCCGCCGCCCGGTGCACTACGCTGAAGTTCGCGTGGAGACGAGTCCCGATGAAAAAACAGACGATGGGTTGGAAAGCCTGGGTGGGAAAAGCGGCGCTGGCGACGGCGTTGGCGCTCGGTTCTGCAAGCTGTGGCGCGGCGCTCGAATCGGACCCCATGTCCGGGCCCGACGACGATTCGGGGGAGCCGAGCGAGCTTCGCAGCCTGAGCGACGCCGAAGAAGCGCTGATGAACCACGACCTGGATCTGGCCCGCGCGATCTATCAGGAGCGCCTGCTCCATAACCCCGCCGAAGGGGAGTCGGCCGCCGGGCGCGCGCTCTGCGACATGCTCCTGATCCCCGGGATGCCCGAGGTGAAACGCCTGCTCATCGAGTCGCTCGGGGCTCAAAGCGGGCTGGATGCCGCCGAGGTGATCTACGGCGAAGAGGGCTTTTTGTACTGGGCCAGCCGCGGCGCGCGCTGGGCCGACGACGGCCAGTTTATGGGCATCCGCAGCCTGCTCGCCGACGATCTCCCCTGGACGCGCCGCGAGCTTGAATCCGCCCAGGTCTTTGTGGAAGGGCTCAATGAGCCGGGTGATACCCTGGCACGCCACCTGGTCAGCGTGGCCAACGCCCTCAACGGACTCGATCAACAACTGCAGGTGGCCATCGACGATCCGAACTTCGTGCGCCTCTATGTGCCCGGGGAGCTCTTCCACGATCCCTCGCTGAGCCTGACGCTGGGGCGCGCGGAGCTGGCCACGATGCAGGCGTTCATCCAGGTGGTGCGCGCCACGTTTTACGCCCTGGGGGCCTACGAGCATAGCTGGACGCTGGAAGACGCTCTGGGGGCCTGGCGTCAGGAAGTCCACCTGGACGACGCCCGCTACGTGGCGGGATTTCTGCCGGTGGATTACAGCGTCGCCTACCTCGACGCGCGCCTCTTCCGCCGCGTGGCTCAGCCCGATCGCCTGCAGGCCGCGCGCACCGCGCTCAAAGACGCGCTCTCCCGCAGCCGCGACGCCCTGCGCCTGGGGCTGACCGCCGAAGTGTCGACCACCCTGGAGTGGCAAGAGCCCTCTGTGGAGAGCATCCAACGCATCGACGCCCTCTTCAACGCCCTGGCCGCCGCGCTGGATGGCCCCACCCTCCTGCCCCACAGCGAGCCGGAGGTGACCCTGGACCTCTCCAGCTTCTTTACGACCGGGCGCACCCTCCCGGTGGAAATTCCCTGGATGCGGCGCACCCTGGTCCCGGAGCCGCTGGACCCCGCCGTGACCTTCTCCTGGGAGCTCAACCCGGAGGCCACCGAGGTGTTCTTCCGCAAAAACGTCGTCCAGGGCATCGCCGCCGAGCAGGAGTTCACCATCGATCTGGGCGACGAAGGCGCCTCGGGCTTCATTGAGGCCCTGGCCGGCACCTACCTCGACGCCATTCAAGACGTCTATCTGGTCACCCGCTGAGCGGGCGCCGGATGGGCGCTTGGCAATAAGGCGGCAGAAGCGCATGTTAAAGCCAGTGCGAGATGTTGTGCTGACTTTGCGCGAGGCTGCTTTGAGCTCTCCATCCCATCCCATCTCTGGTGTGCGTACTCCGATGACCCTCGGGCTTCTGGGGCTTGTGGCCCTGGGGCTGCTCAGCGGCGCGAGCTGCTCGGCCAACAGCGGCCAGAGCACGGGGGTGCGGCAGGCCTACGTGATCGCTCAGGCCCAGCAGGACGCCCACCTCCACGACGAGCCGGGCTTTGAGCGCCCCACCCTCCAGGACATCCCGCTGGCGGAGGCCGAGCCCGAGGTCGTGCTCAGCGAAGAGGAGTGGCGCCACCGCCTGAGCCCCGAAGCCTTCCGGATCCTGCGCCAGCAGGGCACCGAGCGCGCCGGTAGCGGCGAGCTCCTGCATGTGAAAGAGGCGGGCACCTTTGTGTGTGCGGGGTGTGGTCAGGAGCTTTTTAGCAGCGAGACCAAGTACGACTCCCGCACCGGCTGGCCGAGCTTCTGGGCACCGATCTCCGAAGATGCGGTGGGCACGATGATGGACACCAGCCACGGCATGCGCCGGGTCGAGGTGCATTGTGCGCGCTGCGGCGGGCACCTGGGTCATATCTTCACCGACGGGCCGCAGCCCACCGGGCTGCGCTACTGCGTGAACTCCGATGCGATGAGCTTTACGCCCGCCGACACCCCGAAGCTGCAGAGCACCTCTCCCAAAGCGGGCGACTCCCGGGCCCCCGAGTCCGTTGAGACCACCGAGCCGGTGGAGGCGCCGGCGTCCGAAGCGCCCGCCGAGGGTGAGGCGGCGACGAGCTCAGCCAGCGCGGCCGACTGAGCAGGGCGGCGGAAGCCTGTCCCTCTTTAAGCTGCCCTCCCGCGAAGGTCCGGGACGCCTCCGGGGGGCATCTCCCGGGCGTCGGAGGGAGGGCGTTATTCCAATAAATCTTTAGAATTACAGCCAAATTGACAAGGCGTGCGCCTTTCTCCAAGGTGATGAGGTCACCATGGGGGAGTTCTCTCTCCCCGAATATTCTCAGGACCCCGTTGGAGGAAATCATGTTTCATCACGCGCACTTGCGTGCCAGCTCTCTTCTGGCAGGCGCGCTCTCACTGAGCCTTATGGCCTGCGGTTCCGATACCGACGTCGCCGATCCCGACCTTCAGGAGGGGGGCATCGTCGGGCGAGTGACCCTGGTCGACGCGGAGAGCGCGGCCGGCGTGCTGATTGAAGCGGGCGCCCGCTCGGTCACCACCGACGCCGATGGCACCTTTCGCTTTGATGACGTGAGCGCGGGCGCGGTGCTGGTGAGCGCGACTCTGGAAGGCTACCACTCCGACGAGGCTCTGATCACCGTGATCGGCGGGCAGGATAACGCCGTGGACCTCGTGCTGATGCCTCGCCAGGCCGGCCCCGAGATCCTCAGCGTAAGCGCCCAGGTCAGCGAGCTGGCCCCCGGCGCCCAGACCCGGGTGCTCTTGGAGGCCCGAAACCCCGAGGGCGGCGAACTCAGCGTGGTCTGGGAGGTCGATGGCGACTTTGCCGTAGAAGCCGACGCCGACAATCCCTACGCCGCAACGCTGAGCGCCCCCGACACGCTGGAGGCCACCGGCACCCTGCGCGTGATCGTCACCGACGATGAGGAGCGCAGCGCCGAGGCCACCCTGCAGGTGAGCACCCGCGGCAACGAGGCCCCCGAGGTCCTGCAGCTCTTCGCGCAGCCGACGGTGGTCGCCCGCGGTGGCACGGTGGAGCTGAGCGTGAACGCGCTCGATCCCGAGGGTGACGCGCTGAGCTACGCCTGGAGTGGTCCCGAAACCTGGGAGTTGTCCGCCACCGACACCGCCTCCGTCAGCGTCATCGCCCCCGAACTCCCCGACGTCTCGGCGGCGTTTGTGGTCACCGTCACCGACGCCTACGGCGCCCAGACCACCAGCACCGTGCAGGTGAGCACCGCGGCCAACCAGGCCCCGCGCATCCGCGCGGCGACCGCGCTGCCGCAGCTGCTGCTCCCGGGCGCCGAGTTCGACCTCTCGGCCGACGCGGTCGACGCCGACGGCGATGAACTCCTCTACGAATGGCTCGTCCCCCATGGCTGGGAGGTCGACAGCGTGGTCGGTCGTTCGGTGACCGCCACCGCTCCCGACACCTACAGCTCGGCCGGACGCATCACCCTGATCGTGAGCGACATTCACGGCGCCACCGATCAGAGCGAGCTGGTGGTCGGCACCTTGAACAACCAGGGCCCCTCGATCTCCAGCCTCATCACCACGCGTCCGATGGCCGACCCCGGGGAGCTGATCTTCTTGGAAGCCATCGCCTCGCACCCGGTCGAAGCCGAGCTGGAGTACAGCTGGGAGGCCAGCGGCGACTTTACCATCATCACGGAGAACCGCCCGGTGCATCGCCCGGCGCTGCGTGCTCCCAACGTCGAAGGCGCCACCGGCACCATCCGTCTCACCGTGACCGACTCCGCCGGCGCCACCGCCCAGAGCGCGCTGGTCGTCCAGACTCGCCATTACGCCGCGCCGGTGATCGACAATCTCTCGGCCATCTCTCCGGTGGAGCTCGCCGATACGGCGATGGTCTCGGTGTCGGCCCACGATCCGGAAGGGGGCGACCTGAGCTACCAGTGGAGCACCACCAGCCCAAATGTCATACTTCTCTCGGCTGACTCTCCTGCCACCGAAATCCTGGGCGGCGAGCCTGGCGAGGTGGTCGTGTTGACCATCGCGGTCACCAACTCGGTGGGCAAGACCACCCGTGCCGAGACGCGCGTGCGCATGGCAGCGCTCTGAGCCTTGCTCTAAATCCTCTTGAGGCTCCGCGATAAACGCGTGGCCTGGAGGCTGAGCCCGCAGCGCCACCACATGCGCTGCGGGCTTTTTTTATGCGCGCCCTGACGCCGACAAAAAAGCCGCGACGCTCCGTCGGGAGCATCGCGGCGTGTCGAATCTGGGGCGCCCCGGTGAGCGTCAACGCTCCGGGGAGCTGGCCGCCCCGTGAAAGACCACGTCGCCAAAGTCATGCAACACCTCGGCGCGCCCGTTGCCCGGGTTGAGGCGTACCAGCCGGCCATCGCCCGTGGTCCCGAAGAGCTCTCCCCAGGCGGCGGTGAGCCCGTAGATATCGTCGACCCCGCTGCGGCCGATCAGGGCCCCCTCTCCGCTGAGCGCGTCGAGTTGGACAAGCTCATCGTCGCTGTAAAAGCCACGCGGGGCGCTGCTCACAAAGAGGGTGTTGCCCTTGTTCACCACGCAATCCCCGCTGGAGGAGAACCCGCTCCCCATGGTGCCGACCCGTGTCACCTGAGCGCTCTCCAGATCGACCTCGTAGAGTTCGTCATGCGAGGTCAGGTAGCCCTGCCCGAAGTTGTCGATGCAGAGGCCGTTGGGGTTGCTCAACCCCGAGAGCGTGGCGAGTTCGGTCCAGGTCTCGGTGGCCGGCTCAAAGCGGTAGAGCGTCTCTGGCGAGACTCCGAAGAGGCGCCCGTCGGGGTGGGTGTCGATGTCGAAGAGCCCCTCGGGCACGCTGCGCACCTGCTCCAGGCTGCGCCGAAAGGGGTCGAGGCGGTAGAGCATGGAGGGGGAATGCACATAAAAGGTGCACACCGTCGCGGAGCTCAGATCCATGTCCATCCCGCACAGCTCCGGGAGCTCGTCGGCATCGACATCCTCGACTTCAGCGTCGGCCTCACTGGCATCCTCAGCGCCGGCGTCGGCATCGTCGGGAGAGTCGCCATCAGGCAGCTCGTCGGCGTCGACATCGCCGTCGCGCAGCGCCTCCACACACTGACCACTGACCGGATTGAGGCGCTCACCAGGGCCGCAGGACGTCTGCTCCACGTCGTCGCCACCGCACGCGCAGACCACACACAACGCCACGCTCCACAGCCCGAGCCTCACGCCACTTCGGCCCTGGCCACGCAAACGAGGCAGGTGCATCTCCTCTCCCATCGAATCCTGATATGGCATGAGTTTAACGAGCTCCTATCCTACATTTCAATAAACTTTCACACATCGACACGCGTGACTTACGAAAGAATTAAGATGTCAACAGGTTAGCCCGCCAGAAGAATCATCGCCACCCCCACGCACATTACCGCCGCCCCCACCAGCCGGCGTCGGATATTGCGTTCGCCAAAGAAGAAGTATCCGGCCGCGATCGCCGCGCTCACTCCGACCGCGCGTTTGACCGTCTCCACGTAGGCCACGTCGATAAACGCGTACGCCGAGAGCTGAAAGGCCATCGCACCCACCGCAAACAACCCGCCCAGGGCCAGCCAGCGTGGCGTGGACTTAAACTCGCCAATCAGCGGCCCGAAGCTGCCATCGCGCACCCGGCGGCTCAGCGCAAAGATGGTCCCCACGCCTCCGGCCAGCACCATCGTATGGAAGAGGGGGCTGGTCATCTCGGCGGCGCTCTTGTCCAGGATCGGGGTAAAGCTCCAGATCATGGCCACAATCAGCATGAAAAAGCTGCCGCGCTCGGTCCACAGCGCCTTCAAGGGGGCCAGCGGCCCGTCCTCTTTGTTGCCCGGGTTCATAAAGAACGCCCCCAGGCACACGATCACGATGCCCGCCCAGCCGGCCCCCGAGGGCGCCTGGCCCAGAAAGATCAAGCCGGTCACCGCCGTGAACACCGGCGTAAACGCCAGGTAGGGCGTCGTCAGGCTCAGCGGCGAAATCTGCACGGCGCGCAGAAAGAGAAAGTTCGCCACCATGTTGAGCAGCACCGCTCCCGAGGCTGGCAAAGCATACTTCAGGGGCACCGAGGGGTATCCCGCCATCAGCGACTCCCCCAGGGGCCCCTCCACCGTGGTGAGGCTGCCGGCGAGCAACACCGGGTTGGCGTATAGCACCTGCAGGAGCATCAGACCGGCCACCGCGCCGGTCGCGCTCATCGTCCCACCCAACTTCTTGCGGGAGATATCCAACACCGCCCAGCAGCTCGCCGAAGCCAGCGCCAGCACAAACCCGAGAGACAACGTGCTCAACATCTTGAGGTCCTGCGTAGGTCGGAGGTCTCTGGAGAGCCTCCTTAAAAGGAACGAGGCGGCACAGCCGGCGCCGCCTCAACAACACAATGGGTCTGGATGACAGCCCCGGCCCAGGCGCGCTCAGCCGTCAAAGAGCAGCCGGCGCACAAGCCCGGGGGCATAGCCGCGGTAGACCATATGACGAAAGGCCCGCTTCTGCGCACGATCCTCTAACTGCCCGGGCGCCCCGAATTTTCCCTCAAAGTAGTGCGCCGCGCGTCGGGGCCAGGGCTCCTCCTCGGCCAACTCGTCGAGCACCGGCTCGACCACCGCCGCGTCGACGCCGCGCTGGCGCAGCCGATGCGCGATCTGCGCCGGTCCCCAGCCGCGCTGGGCCAGCAGTGCTGCCTGGGTGCGGGCAAAGCGTGCGTCGTCGAGATAGCGCCGCGCTTCGAGCTCGTCGAGCACATCTTCCACCAACGCCGGGTCGAAGTCGTAGCGCTCCAGCTTCTGGCGCAGCTCGCCACGGGCGTGGTCGCGACGCGCCAGAAAGCGATAAGACGCCGCCTCCACGTCTTCCCGGGTGTGCTCTTTAGGGTCTGATTTCAAGGACTTCGGGGGGGTTAAAAGGGCTCGACTTTCAAGCGCACAACCCTTACCACAGGGGGCGTTTCGGGCAAACGCGCGCCACATCCCCCGGTGGCGTTGCGACGGCCTGCCACAATCGTTATCCTGCGCCGCTGCTGGCCCCCAGGAGTTTTCTATGTCCGAATCCACACCCGAACCCATCGACGCCCAGAACCCCGCACCAGGCAAACCTCCCGGGTACGCCTCGTTGGCCGCGGGCCTCTTCGCCATGCTCTTGCCCGCGGGAGTGCCCATCTACCTTGGTCTGAAGCAGCCTCCTGGCGAGGGCTTCTTTTTGTACGTCATCGCGGCGGTGGTCGCCCTCTTCAACATGGGCATGGTCTACACCATCTGGCGCTGGATCCGCGCGCAGAACACCAACTCCACCACCTGATCTTACCCACCCTCTTACGCTGTGTGCCCCATGTCGAACCCAGAAGTCTCTCCGGACGTTGAACTCTCGATTGTCATCCCCGTCTACAACGAGGAGCTCATCCTTGAGTCCTCCGTCGAGGAGTTGACCGCTAACATCGCCGCCGATCCTCGTCTGAACACGCGCAGCTACGAGCTGATTTTGAGCGAGAACGGCTCCTCGGATAACACCGTGGCGCTGGCGAAGTCACTTCAGGAGCGCTTCCCCAGACTGCGTGTGCTCCACAGCGATGAGCCCAACTACGGGCTGGCCATGCGCCGGGGCATCATGGAAGCCCGCGGAGAGATCGTACTCTGCGATGAGATCGACCTCTGCGACACCGACTTCTACGCCCGCGCGCTGGAGAAGATCGAGGGGGAAGGCTTTGACCTGGTGGTCGGCAGCAAGGCGCTGGATCGCTCCCTGGACCACCGCCCGGCCTTCCGCCGGATGGCCACCCGGGTGCTCAACGGCCTCTTCCGCATCTTTTTGGGCTTCCACGGCACCGACACTCACGGGCTCAAAGCGTTTCGGCGCCAGCGCCTGCTCGAGGTGATCGACCGCTGCGTGGTCGACCGCGATCTCTTCGCCAGCGAGTTCGTCATCCGCGCCGAGCGCATGAACTTCCGCATGACCGAGATCCCGGTGCACATCGTCGAGAAGCGCCAGCCCTCGATCCACCTGGTGCGCCGCGTGCCCAACGTGCTCAAGAACCTGGGCCGCCTGGTCTGGGTGATTCGCGTCACCAACCGATGAGCGCCCGCGCCTCGATCTCCGTCGATCTGGATGCGCTCCTCTGCTACCGCCAGATCCACGGGCTGCCCCCGCAGGACGTTGACCCCCGGGGCGACGTGACCTGGCGGGTAGGCGTGCGCCGCCTGCTCGACCTGTTTGCGGAGCATGACCTTCGCGCCACGCTCTTTGTAGTGGGGCGAGATCTGGAGCAGGAGGCGCATCGCACGCTGCTAGCCGAGGCGGTGGAAGCGGGGCATGAGGCGGCGAATCACACCTACGATCATTTCTACGACCTGCGGCGCCGCGACCCGCAGGTGATTTCGGAGCAGCTGCGCCGCTGCGATGATGCGATCGAAGACGCCGGCGCCCCGCGCCCGGTGGGCTTTCGCACGCCGGGGTATAACCTGAGCTCGACCCTGCTGCAGACTTCCCACGCGCTGGGGCATCGCTACGACAGCTCGGTCTTTGGCTGCGGTCCCTACTGGCTGGCCAAAGCGGCGGTGATGGGCTGGCGCACGTTACGCGGCGAGCCCAGCCGCAGCGATCGTACCGACCCGCGCGCGCTTCGCGCGCCGCGGGCCCCCTACGCACCGGACCTGGAGCGCTTCTGGCGCCCGAACCCCACGCCCACCGAGCCCCGCTACTGGGAGGTGCCCGTAGCCGTGTTGCCCGCGGGCAGCTTCCCGCTCATTGGCACCAGTCTGCACCTGCTCGACGCCCCGGGACTGGAGCGCCTCTGGCCGCTGGTGGAGGCGAGCTTCCCGACCTACTTCGATCTGGAGTTCCACGCGCTGGACTTCATCGACGCCCGCGATCTGGATGGCGAGCCCGACGCTGGCGAGCTCATCGCTCGCCAGCCCGATCTCCGGGTGCCCTGGCAGACCAAGCGCGCGCGCTACGCGCGCACCCTCTCGCTGATAACCTCCACCCGCACCCTGGCGCCCATGCGCGAGCTCTTCGCCACCGAACTCGCCGCGCAGCTCTTTGGCTGAGCGCCTCCCCCCCGGGCCGCACTCACTCTTCGTGCTCAATGAAGTGCCCGTCGCCCGGGATCGCCTCATCGACGATGGCCTGTTGAATCAGGCCCCGCGCCTGCTCCACGCGACCGGCCTCCACCGCCAGGCGCACCTCGTCGTGGCCGCCCACGTGCACCGGCATCATCGACATCTCCATCTCCCGGGTTAAGTACCCGATGGATTCCTCGTCGAACATGTCGGTCAGGAACTCCATCTCGGCGAAGTTGGAGGAGGCGTAGATCTCGATCATCTCGACGTTTTCATCGGTGGTCGGCGAAGATTTGGCTTTGGAATGCAGCATCATAACTCCGGGGGAAAGAGGTCTTCATATCGCTTCGGGCCGCTTAACACTAGACACCTGCACAGGTCGAACAAGGGCCGCCCCCTCGCAGTACTGCGCAGGCGCGGCCTGTGGTCACGCCCTCAAAACTCCAGGCGCACCTCATAGGGCGGGTTCGGAAACGCGTTGGCAAGCCACGAGGGGAGCGCTTCCAGAGGAAGAAGCCGGGTCGGCATACTCAGGGCTGAACACTCGCCACCATACCACCTGGAATACGTCTCCACCTCGATCACCTCTCCGGCCGCTCGCATCATGACGCCGTCAACACTTACGATAAAATTATTTTGGGTAGCATTAACATGCGGCTCACCGCTGCAGTCGCTCGATGGGTAAACAACAACGTGCTCCGCGGAAAAGACGCACCCTTCCATCCCCCCGGTCTCCAGATTCAACGGAACCGAACGCACGCGCCCCCCCGGCCCGACGATAAGCGAGGTGATGCAGCTCAAAACCGCGTTATCCGGCTCCCAAATCTCACCCACCTGAAGCGCCCCGAAACTTCCATAAGTAGGCCCCCCCACCACCACCGCCTCCACCGCTTCGCCATCTTCGTCGTAGAGCACCTGACGAGGGTGCAGCCCCGCGATGCCTCCGTTCCCCGGCTCTCCGGCGTCGCCTTCATTCACCTCAACGTCTGCGTCGCCTTCATTCACCTCAGCGTCTGCGCCGCCCTCATTCACCTCGACGTCACCCGAGTTCGCATCGTCCTTTGGCGACACCGGCTCCGCCGCCGGCGGCTCCCCTTTGCAGCCCCCCGCCAGCGCGATCACCAGCAGGACCATCCATCCTCGCCACATCATCACCTGCCTCCTGCACCTTGCTTCACATCCACATCGCCGTTCGGCGCACGCCACAGAAAACGCCCCCACACAAAAAGATGCAGGCTTGTTTCCCCTCGTGCTCACTTCATTCCCGCGCACGTTACCACCGCCCCGGCGAGGGTGTAAATTTGCGTCCCGCCGCAACAGATGGGTGTGCAGAGCTGGCGAGCCCGCACGCGTAGCACGCGCTGGCCAGCTCAAGCCCCCGCAATGATGGTGGTGTTAAAAGCGCGCCCGGCAGGATTCGAACCTGCGACCCACGGCTTAGAAGGCCGTTGCTCTATCCAACTGAGCTACGAGCGCCTGGTACAAAAAAGGACCCGAAGCTCCCCACAGGTGGGGGAGCTTCGGGTCGAGGTCGGGGCGGCAGGATTCGAACCTGCGACATCCTGCTCCCAAAGCAGGCGCGCTACCAGGCTGCGCCACGCCCCGACAGGCCAGGAGTCCGCGCATCACATGACGATCGGCTGCGACGGTTCAGGCGACGATCTTCTTAATCGATCTGCTCGCGTTGCGCAACTCGTGTCACACTCCCAAAAACCTCGTCCCCAATCCCCCCTATTCAAATCGACCAGAGCGTCGTAAATATGCCATGTTGGACCGGCGAGCCTCCGTGATCTCCGGGCTCAACCCTTCTGTGCCTCTTCCCTCTTAAGCGGGGGGGACGGCTCGCTTTTTTCGGTACGCCCTGTCAGCCTACTCCCTCAGGGCACGTGCCCCGGGCCCTGTGCGGCCTATGGAACTTAATGCAGCATCGATGGAGCTCTTACGTTATGGCTTACAAAGCACAACTCGTTGTTCGGGCCAGTGATCGCGACGGCGTCGAAGTCGTCGAAGGCGTCAAAGCGATGGCCGATCGTCTCGGCAAGACCTACTCCGAGATGGCCTTAGAGCTCTTGAGCGCGGCCCTGGGCTCCCCGGTGGCCGACACCGCCTCCACCGATGACGCCCCCGCCGAAGCCGCCGCGTCGCCGGCGCCCCCGCAGCCGGCGCCCGCCGCCGAGACCGCCGAAGCGGCCCCGGCCAAAAAAGCAGAGCCCGCGGCGCCCCGCGCCACCGAAGCCCCGGCCAAAAAAGCGGCCCCGGCCAAGGTGCGCAAGCCCTCCAGCGGCACCACCATCGATCTCAAACGCCCGCTCTCCATCGTCGAAGCCCTGATCGCCGAGCGTGATAACGACGGCGATGAAGCCGCCTCCCGCGTGCTCGTCGACTTCTACGCGATCGCCGGGCCGGCCGACTCCTTCAAGCTCAAGCAGGCGCTCCAGGAGAAGCTCGGCGACGAGGCCTACGAAGCGCTGATGGAACCGGTCAAAGAGACCCCGGAGTACCGCGACTACAAAGATCGCGCGCTCTTCGGTCGCTGATCGTCGGCGTCGGCCTCGCTTTGCGAGGCCGACGTTTCCCCTCTCCGGGGCTACCTCAGCCCGGTCCTACCCATCGCCAGGCCCCGAGCCGATCCAGGCCACGCCCCAGCTCATGAGGCCCCAGCAGCGTGGCATGCACCATCCCGCGCGCCCGGAGTTTTGGCGTATCGAGCGCGGCCATCGTCGCCGCTCGCATCATCAGCGCGGCCGCCGGACCGACCTCCGGCATCACCGCCGCCACCGCTCCGCGCAACCTCCCGGGCGCCTCGCCCACCAGGGCCCCCCGCGCGGCCGCGGCGCTCACCCGGGCCAGCACCTCCACCGCCCCCACCCCGCGAGGCACCGGCGCCAGGCTGTGACGCTCCACCAACAGCTCCAGCGCCCGGATCCCCCAGCACACCACCCCCCAGAGCCCGGCGGTGCGGGCCAGGTTCTCCAGCTCCCCGGCGGCCCACACCTGCGGGTAACGATCCAGATACGCTCCCAGATCGAGCAGCCCCCGGGCAAAGCCCAGGTGCTGCTGAAGATGCATCGCCAGCTGCAACCCCGCCCAGCTCTCCGCGGGCACCGGCACCTCCTGGCCCCAGAGCCGCCGCCGACGCGCCTGCTGAAGGCAGCGCCCCACACTCAGGTGCGGAAGCTCCGGAAACCCCACCGCCCAGTGCACCTCCACCATCACCCCGGTGCGCCGATGGCACCAGGCGTGCTGATTGTACGCCCACTCCCGGGGCGCCTCCTCACGCGCGGGCGCATACCCCCGCTGCCTTAATCGCCGACTCACCTCCTCGCGATCACCGGGCAGGACCAGCACATCCACATCGGCGCTGACCCGGCATCGGGCGTCTTCTCCAAAAAGCAGCGCCGCCAGCGGCGCCCCCTTCAAGATCAAAAAGCTCAGCCCCTTCAGCGCTTCCACCACCTCCAGCGTGGTCTCGCGCACCAGGGCAGCCTGCGCCGCCAGGCGCAGGCGCTCGCGCGACACCGCCCCCACCGCCGGCAACACCGCGCACACCGGCGCCTCCAGCCCGAAGCGTCGCGCCCGCGACAGCACCCCCTCGGCCCCCCGCTCATCGAGCTTCTCCAGCGCCACCCCGCCGGCCATCGCCCGCAACGCCCCCTCGTACCACCCTTGGCCCCTGGTCATCCGCACCTCATACACCACACATCAAAGCTCGCTCTGTTCAGTCGATCCTTTGTACGCATTTTGGTATCACCTCCGCCACCGGCGAGCCTCCCGATGGCCCGTCCTTTTCCCCACTCGCTCTTCGCGCAAGGCTTCCATGACCCGCCTGCTCCACATCACCACCGTCGCCGAGTCGCTGGGCTTTCTTCGCACGCAGCTCCCTGCCATGAAGCAACGAGGCATGCAGATCGAGGCCCTCTGCTCCCCGGGCCCCCATGTCGAACGCATGTCCCGGGAGCTCGACATCCCCATCCACACCGTGGAGATGCCCCGGCGCATCTCGCCAGTCCAAGATCTGCGCGCGCTGAGCGATCTCTTTAAGACCATCCGCCGCCTCAACCCCGACATCGTGCACGCCCACACGCCCAAGGGCGGCCTCCTCGGCACCATCAGCGCCTTTACCGCCGGCACTCCGGTGCGCATCTACCACATGCGCGGGCTCCCCCTGGAGACCGCCACCGGCTGGCGGCGCACCCTGCTCACGGCCACCGAGCGCGTCTCCACCACCCTGGCCACCCGCACCATCGCCGTGGGCTTTGCCCTGCGTCAGACCGCGCTGGAGCTCAACCTCTGCGCCCCCTCGCGCATCTGCGTGTTGGCCGGGGGCAGCGGCCAGGGCGTCGACGCCGAACATCGCTTCAACCCTCAGCGCTTCGACGCCGACCACCGCGCCCGCAGCCGCGCCGAACTCGGCCTCTCCGAAGACGACTTCGTGGTCGGCTTTGTCGGACGCCTGGTCGTCGACAAAGGCATCGCCACCCTGACCCGGGCCTTTGAGAAACTTCATCAGGTGGCCCCCAACGCCCACCTGGTCTTAGTCGGCCCCTTTGAAGAGCGCGACGCCCTGAGCCCGGCCACCCGCGACGCCCTGAAAGCTCATCCCAACGTGCACCTTTTGGGCTTTCAACCCGACACCGCCGCGCTCTATCCCCTCTTCGACCTGCTCACCCTGCCCACTCGACGCGAGGGCTTCCCCAACGTACTCTTAGAGGCCGCGGCCATGGGTCTTCCCGTGGTCGCCAGCGACATCGGCCCCTGCCAGGAAGCCGTGGCCCACGAAGAGACCGGCCTCATCGTGCCGACCGACGATGACCACGCCCTCTTCGCCGCCCTCAACCGCTACCGTCTCCGTCCCCAACTCCTCGCCAGCCACGGAGAAGCTGCTCGTCAGCGCGCACTAACCCGCTACAACCCCTCGGCCATCGCCGACGACCTCTACGAGCTCTACTCCCAACTCCTCGCACAGCGAGCCTGAGCGTGTCTGTAGTCCAACGCCTCCACACTCTGCTCAAGAGCGCCTTCTTCAAAAACATCGCTCTTTTGGCCAGCGGTACGCTGCTCGCCCAGATCATCACCATCTCGACCACCCCGGTGCTCAGCCGCCTCTTCCTGCCGGCAGCCTTCGGCGTGCTCGGCATGCTCAACTCGGTGGTCAACATCCTGGCCGGCGTCTCCGCGCTTCGCTACAACATGGCCATGGTGCTCCCCGACGACGACGATGACGCGGCCAACCTGCTGAGCTTGAGCCTGGGCCTCATCTCCACGCTCACCCTCCTGATCGCGCTGGTGGTTCTGGTGGGCCGCCAGCCCCTGGCCACGCAACTCGGCCAGCCCGACGCCGCCAACTGGCTGTGGTGGCTCCCCCCCATGGTCTTGATCACCGGCCTCTTCCAGACCCTGAGCTTCTGGTGCACGCGCAAGAAAGCCTTCAAGCGCACCTCCATCTCTCAGGTCGCCGGCTCCGCCGTCTCCGCCTCTTCCAAGATTAGCGCCGGCGTCGCCGCCGTGGGCACCCTGGGACTGGTCGCCGGACAAGTCCTGGGCTCACTCATCGGCACCCTGGTCCTCTTAACCCAGGTGCTGCGCGAAGATCTGACCACCCTGCGCCGGGCCTTCAGCCTCTCGCGAATCAAAGCGCTCGCCCGCACCTTCGCCGACTTCCCGCGCTACAACGCTCCGGCCACTCTCATTCACGGGCTGACCAACGGCCTGCCAGTGATCCTCTTCGGGCTGGTATTCGACGCCACCGCCGCCGGCCTCTACTCGGTGGCCTACCTCATCTGCCGCATGCCCGTGCAGCTCCTGGCCAGCGCCGTCTACAACGTCTTCTTCCAGCGGGCCAGCGAGCGCCTCAACGCCAAGAGCCCCCTCTTCGCAGAACACAAACAGACCACCTTCCTCCTGGCCGCCGTGGGCATCCTCCCGGCCATCATCGCCGCCTGGCTTGCCCCCTGGGTCTTCACCCTCGGACTGGGCGAAGAGTGGACCGGCGCCGGCGTCTACGCCCGCTACCTGCTGATCTTCCTCTACTTTGAGTTGATGGCCATCCCCTCCTCGGCCCTGATCCCGGTACTCAACCGGCAGCGCTGGTTTTTGGGCTGGCAGAGCGTTTCGCTGGTGTTCAGCATCTCCGGTATTGCCCTGGGCTTTGCGCTCGGATCGCCCGTCTATGGCGTGTTCGCCTACAGCGTGGCCAAGGCCCTGATGTTCATCTGGCTCACCCTCTCCATGACCCGCAAGGTCCGCGCCGTCGATCAGGGCGAATACCGCGCCTACGCAGGCTAAGCTTGCTCGCTTCGCGAGCGGCTTTCTCCGGGCAATCCTCCCGCTGCCCGGAGCGCGCGGGCCCCTTGAAGCTCCGAGGGGGGGCAGTCCCATCCGAGAAGGCAAGGGCGCCCTCTGCCACAGACAAAAGTTCACAAACCTCTTGAATCTCTCGTGAGCCTCTCTATTTTAGCGCTTCCCCCTCTCCTGACCGACCGGGTGAGTTCCTTTCTCTCTCTGTGGAATCCGCTATGCTTTTGCGCGCTGGCACGCCCCTTCTCTTGCTTCTCACGCTGAGCCTTGCCGCCTGCGGCGGCGAGGCAGACAATACCGCCACCGAAACCCCGGCACTTCCGAGCATCGAGCTCCGTGAACTCCCCCCGGGCGACACCTGTGAGTTTGGTGGCGTAGAGGTCCGCAGCGGCATCGACGCCAATAACGACGCCCTCATCGACGCCTCCGAACTCGAGAGCGCCTACCCCCTCTGCAACGGCGCCGACGGGCAAGACGGCACCAACGGGCAAAACGGACAGGATGGCACCAACGGACAAGACGGCACCAACGGACAAGACGGCACCAACGGACAAGACGGAGAGAGCGGCCGCACGCTGACCTTCGAAAAAATCCCCGTGGCGCCCGGCGAGGTCTGCGCCTCGGGCGGCAACCTCTTTGTCTTTGGCTACGACGAAGATGACGATGGCAGCCTCTCCGAAGACGAGATCGTCGACTCGGTGGAAGTCTGCGACGGCGACGACGGCAACGACGGCAACGACGGCAACGAGCTCCTGGTGCAAACCTCGACACTGCCCACCGGCTCCTCGGACTGTCCCACCGGCGGCGTGCAGGTGATCTTTGGCTACGACACCACCGGCGACAGCGTCATTGACCAGGTCAGCTCCACCGACGCGCTCTGCTACGGCGAAGAGGGCCCCCAGGGGCCGGCCGGCGAAGACGCCGGCGGCGCGATGCTCTACGACGGCAACAACCAACCTCTGGGGCTCATCATCGGCTCTACTGCCGGTCAGATCAGCGTGCTCACCTCCACCGGCTACCGGGTTAGCCTGACGTGGAATGGCAACTTCACCAAACCCGTCAGCACGCTGGAGTACAGCGCTGCGGGCTGCTCCGGCACCCGCTACCTGAGCTTCTTCAACATGCCGAACCTTCAGGTCTGGGGCCGCACCGTCTTCCACGACCCCTTCACAGGCGATCTGCTGATCGCCACCGACATCAGCCCCGACGGCCTGGTATCCCCGAGCACGAACACCATCACCTCGTACCTGGAAAACAACGGCACCTGCACCACCATCCCCGCCGAAGGCTCACCCAACGCCCCCCTCACGGTGGTGTCGCCCGCCACGATCGGCCTGCCCTCCACCATCGTGGGGCCGCTCAGCGTGCAGTAACCCCCCTGTGACTCTCCCGCCCGGACCTCCCGGGCGCCTCCAGCCCCCCGATCCGCCCGGACTCAGGGGGCTTTTTTGCGTCTTCTCTCTACGCTCACCCGGGGGGCCAGACTCGTGCCCGGGGGCCGGACCCGCGCCGCCCTCTCCCCCGCTGGCATAGGCGCGCTCCACCTGTCGCGGCCCGGCTGGATAGCCCCTACCCCACCGGCCACCGACCACCGCTTCCCACAGCCGCCCCCCACACAGCTGGCACACTCCCTGCTTAGCTCCAGCTCACTCCCTCGATTCGACCACCGCTCACCCTGAGGAGCTCCTGATGCGTCCCTCTCGCACCCCACACCTGCTCACCGCAGCCCTCGTCGGTCTCACCCTCTCGGCCTGCGCCGACAACGACTGGGGCTACGACACCCAGGACCGCAACGACTACGCGGAAGAACCCGGCGCCCCTCAATACGACTCCAATAGCGATCCGGCCGCCCCCGACGAAGCCCCGCCCGAACATCAAGACCACCCGGTCTTCGAAGAAAACGACTTCGTCCAGGCCGCCGATGAACCCACCTCCACCTTCTCGGTCGACGTCAACACAGCCAGCTACACCTACGCCCGCGCCCTGCTCCAGGCCGGCCAGCTTCCAGAACCCGCCCATGTGCGCATCGAAGAGTTTTTGAACTTCTTCCGCTTCGACTACCCCGAACCTCAACCGGACGACGCCTTCTCCATCAACATGGAGATCGCCCCCTCCCGCTTCACCCGGGACCAAGCCCGGGCCGACCGCCACATGTTGCGCATTGGCATCCGCGCCGCCGATGTCTCCATCGAAGAGATGAAGCCCACAAACCTGGTCTTTCTCATCGACATCTCCGGCTCCATGAGCTCCCAGAACCGTCTGCCCCTGGCTCGCCGCGCCATGCACACCCTGCTGGAGCACCTGCGCCCCACCGACTCCATCGCCATTCACACCTACGCCAGCGGCAGCGAAACCCGGCTGGAGCCCACCCTGGTCGAGCACCGCCAGGTCATCGCCGAGGCCATCGACTCCCTCCAGTCCGGCGGTGCCACCAATGGCGAGGCCGGACTGGTCGACGCCTACAACCTGGCCGAAGAAGCCTTCATCGAGGGCGGCAACAACCGCGTCATCATCATGTCCGATGGTGACTTCAACGTCGGCCGCACCGGCGAATCCCTGGCCGAGATGGTCCGCGAGTACCGCGATCGCCAGATCACCATCACCACCGTCGGACTGGGCATGGGCTACAACGACGCCACGATGGAAGCGCTGGCCCGCGACGCCAACGGCAACTACTTCTACATCGACACCTTAGAAGAGGCTCATCGCATCTTCGGCTCCGAGCTCCCTTCCACTGTGGAAATCATCGCCGCCGACGTCAAAATTCAGGTCGAGTTCAACCCCGATGCCGTCGCCCGCTACCGTCTGGTCGGCTACGAAAAACGCCTCCTCAACAACGAAGACTTCGAAGACGACACCCGCGACGCCGCCGATGTGGGCCCCGGCCACACCGTCACCGCCTTCTATGAGCTGGAACTCACCGACACCACCGAAGACCTCATCCTCTCCGAGGTGCGCGTGCGCCATAAAGCCCGGCTCCACGAAGAGAGCGTCCTGGAGAGCCAGCTGATCAAGCGCTCCCAGGTCCTCGACGACTTCGACCAGGCCTCACCCGACTTCCGCTTCGCCAGCGCGGTGGTCGAATTCGCCGCCATCCTCAAAGAGAGCCTGTTCAGCCAGGGCGCCCGCTTTGAAGAGGTCCGCACCATCGCCAGCGCCGCGGCCGAAGACGACGATGCCCATCGCCAGGAGTTTTTAGAACTCGTCGCTCAGGCCGCCGCCCTCTGGCCCTAATCCTCCCCCATCGCCGCGCGATAGCCCCGCCCGACCTCCCCGGTTGCGCGGGGCTCTTTTTTGCGCGCTCCGGGATCGTTGCCCGTGGACGAGATGGGTCGCAATGCCCGGAATACGACTGGAAACCTGGTTCTGGGCCGCTAAGATGAGCGGGTTCGCTCCGCACAACGCTCCTGACACCGACGACACCCTCGCCGGCCTCATCTTCTACGGTCGAGCACTGCCCGGGGCCCCCATGTCACTCAAAACCGCTGTGCTCTCCTTCTTCGCTACCTCCCTGAGCCTGGCCGTGCTGCTTGTCTTCGGCATGAAAATCTACGCCGCCACGGTCATCACGCCCGACCCGAAGTGGGAGACTGACACGGTAAGCTTCAGCTTTGATGCCTCCCCCCTTCCTCCCCCCGCTCCCGACACCCCCGAGACGCTGGCCAGGAAAAAAGAAATCCGGAAACGCATCGAGCAAGAGGAAGCGCTGCGCCGCCAAAGGGTCCTGACCTGGAAACAGGAGCTAAAGCGCGAGGCTCTACGCGAGCAGCTTTACCAGCGCGAGCAGTTGCAACGCCTGGGCATCAAGCCCCCGGATGCCGAAGAGACCTTCGGCGACATCTCCGAGGCACGCCTCGCCGCGCAGACACGGGCCGAAGCCCCCGGGGACGCCGAGATCCGAGCCACCCACCATCAGAAACCCGGCGCCCGGGAGCTCGAGAATCAACGACGCCTGGAGCGCAATCAGCAGAGAATCGAACGCTACAAGCAGAGCGCTCAGATCGACCTCCCCTCGGAACGCTGAAACGCCCCCCTGACACTGCTGATAACCTGTTTAACGAATGATTGGGGCTACCATGACCAGAACCAAAAAGATCATCCTGGGCATCTGCGCCCTCATCCTCCTCCTGCTGGTGGGGGGCCACCTGGTCCAAAACAAGCTCGACGTCGTGGAGGTTAACCAGGACGTCTCCACATCCGTCGATTTCGAAAGCCGCCCCGTCGATCGCCCAAACTCCGAGTCGGCCCCCGGCGCGACAGCCCCCGCCTCCCCGGGCACCGAGTCGGCGGCCCGCGCACCAGACTTCTTCGATTCCCGGACCCGGGAAAGCCCCCGCTTCGCGCCTATCCCCCGCCTCTCCCAGCCCACGCGTCTGGCCACCGAAGCGCCAACCCGGCCCGCCGTCCAACACCACTTCACCCCCACCTCCGAGGAGCCCACCTCCACCTTCTCCATCGACGTGAACACCGCCTCGTACACCGCCTCACGCGATGCCCTCTTCAACGGACTCCTGCCCCATCCCTCGTCGGTGCGCCCCGAAGAGTTTTTGAACTTCTTCAGCTATGACTACGACGCCCCCCCCACCGGGCAAGACTTCTCCATCAAGATCGATGCGCTGCCCAGCTACTTCGGCTCGGACCCCGAAACCCCTCGCCACCTGATGCGCGTGGGCATCCGCGGCGCTGACATCGCCGTCGAAGACATGAAACCCTCCAACCTGGTCTTTCTCGTCGATATCTCCGGCTCCATGGGCCTGGACACCCGCCTGCCCGCCGCCCAGATCGCCATGCGCACCCTCGTGGAGAGCCTGCGCCCCGACGACACCGTGGCCATTCAGACCTACGCCAGCGGCACCCATACCGCACTCAACCCCACCCCGGTCGCCTCCAAAAACAAGATCATCGCGGCCATCGACGCCCTCCACGCCCGCGGCACCACCAGGGGCGATGCCGGCATCATCCACGCCTACCAACTGGCCCGCGACGCCTTCATCGAAGAGGGCAACAACCGCGTCATCATCTTCTCCGATGGCGACTTTAACGTCGGCCCCCCGGGCAAAGACCTGGCCCAGCTGATCCGCTCCTACCGCGACGACCACATCACCGTCACCACCGTCGCCATGGGCCTGGGCTCCCAGGATGAGACCATGGAGCTCCTGGCTCGCAACACCAACGGCAACTACGTCTACATCGACACCCTCGAAGAGGCCGACCGCGTCTTCAAAGAGCGCATCGTGGGCACCCTCCAGGTGCTGGCCGCCGATGTTAAGTTTCAGGTCGAGTTCAACCCGGACCACGTCCGACGCTACCGCCTGCTCGGCTACGAAAAACGCCGCCTTCGTAACGAAGACTTTAAAAACGATCAGATTGACGCCGCCGAGCTCGGCCCCGGGCACACGGTCACCGCCTTCTACGAGGTGGAGTTCGCCGACGAGCTCCCCGATGACGCCGAGCTCGCCAGGGTCGACATTCGCTACAAAAAAGACCTCGGCGCCCCCGGCCAACACCTCAGCCAGAGGCTGACCCCCGCCCAGGTCTACGCCACCTTCGAGCAAGCCCCGGCCCAGCTGCGCTTTGCCACCGCGGTCGCCTCCTTTGCCGAAAGCCTCCAGATCCAGCCCGGCAGCGATCCGCCCCCACCCTTCAACGAGATGCTCGCCGTCGTCGCCAGGAGCGCCTACAAGGACGATGCGCGCCAGGTGGAGTTCGCCAATCTCATCACCTTTGCCCAGGAGCTGTGGACCGCCTACTGAACTCCGACCTCCCGGGGCATAAAGGGCCACTCCACCACCACCTCCGCCTCCCCGACGGCCTCAAACTCCAGCCCCCGGAGCGCCTGCGCGACGCACCCCTCAAAGCCCGCATCGCGCAGGCCCACGTTGGCCGTTATCACCGCATCCACCACCTGCCCCACCCCGCCTGCGGCGACCATCGTCCAGCGCAGCGCCACTCGCCCCCCACGCTCGGGTTGCTCCCGGCGCAGCGCCTCGTAACATCCCCGCACCCCGGCCTCCACCGCCTCAATAGAACGCCGACGGTCCTGGCGCATCGCCAGCTCCTGAGCCTGGCGCATCTCCCCCTCATCGAGCTCATCCTCCAACACCGCCAGCGCCTCCGGGCTCAAGGGCTGACGCGCCCAGCGCAAGGGCCCCACCCCCTTCATGCCCCCCTCCTCTCCGGCATCCGGGCTCACCGCCCCGGGCTGCACCGCCTCCCGAGTACGCCGCTCCGAACGCTGCGCCTGCGCCCCACCCTCGCCAGCCTCCACCCTGTCTTCCGCCCCACCCACAGCTCCCTGCTGAGTCTCCGCCCCCCCGCCCGCACTCATCGCCCGCCCGGCGAACGCCCCGCCCTTCGCGGAGGCCACCGGCGCCGACGCGGAACGCCCCGGCGTCTTTTCAGCCTCAACCTCGGCCTCCCCCGACGAGGCCAGCATCCCATAGCCGACGGCCCCCATCAGCCCTCCCACGATCGCGAGGGTCGCCACCCGCGTCTTTGCGCTCATCATCAACTCCCGGTGTAATTTGCGTCGCTCGCATCGTAGGTTACACTGCCCCCGTCGTCGACTTTGGCCCTCCTAGCCCCTGAGCCACCCGATGGGAACATCTGCCAAATCCGAACATCAGGAGCTCCACGCGGGGCAGCTCTTCTTGGAGCGCTACCGCATTGAGCGGCGCATCGCCGACGGCGGCATGGCCTCGATCTACCTGGCCGTCGACGAGCACTCCGGCCTGCCGGTCGCCATCAAAGTGCTCTTCTCTCACTACCTCGACAACTCGACGGTGCGCGCACGCTTCCTCGACGAAGGCCGCATCCAGGCGATGCTCCAGCATCCCAACATCGTGCACGTCTACCGGGTCATCCAGGAGCCGATGCTCTGCTTTGTCATGGAGTACGTCGAGGGCCACACCCTGGAGGAGTACCTGCGGCGCCACGGCCCCCTGGAGGAGAGCAAAATCATCGAGCTGATGCTGCCGGTGATGAGCGCCCTGGGGCTGGCGCATACCCGGGGCATCGTTCACCGCGATCTCAAACCCAGCAATGTCCTCCTCAAACCGATGGCCGGCTTCTTCACCCCCAAAGTCATGGACTTCGGGGTGGCCAAAGTCACCAAGGGGCGAGAGCTCACCGCGGCCGGCACCACCGTGGGCACGCTCCATTACATGAGCCCGGAGCAGATCGTGGGCGCGCGCGCCATCGACGGCCGCGCCGACATCTACAGCCTGGGCTGCACCCTCTACAAACTGGCCACCGGAGAGGTGCCCTTTAATGCGGCCAGCGAGTTCGCCCTGATGATGGCCCAGGTCGAGGCCGCACCCGCGCCGCCTCGCCAGCTCCGCCCCCAGATCAGCGAACGCCTCCAAAAGGTCATCCTCAAAGCTCTGGCCAAAGAACCCGAGCAACGCTTCCAGTCCATCCAGCAGATGACCTCGGCGCTCATCGAGGTCACCTCCCCCGATATCGGCACCTCCACCGACACTCGCCCCATCCCCCGCGAACTTCTGGAGATGGCGATGGCGGCCAACGAAGTCGCCCAGGATCAGACCGCTCAATTTCGCCTGGCCCCGCTGCTGCCCACGCGTCCCTCCACCGAGAGGAGCGACGCCGCCCTGGCCACCCACGAGATGAGCGCGCGGGCCTTTGAGGAGATCTCCCGCGACCGCGAGATCGCCATTCAGCGAAAAAGCCAGTCCCTCCCCTCCCTCAACGCCCGCCCCGACGAAGACGCCGGCGAGCACACGCGACGCGCCCTCATCGACGCCCTCCCCACCGATCCTGAGACCCCCGCGGCGGAGTTCGACGGCGAAGATCAACGCGCCACCTCCTCGATCCCCCGAAAACGCATCGAACGCGCCCTCCAGGATCAGGCCACCGACGAATTCAATCGCCATCGCTCCGGCATCATCGCCGTCGATCACGGCGCCGACTCCCGCGAAGTCACCGCACTGCACCTCTCGGCCAGCGAGCTGCGTGCGGCCGCCGAACAAGCTCGCCGCGCCCAACGTCCGCCCTCGCCAACCCCGCACCGACCGGAGCCTCCCGACGCCCCGGCGACACAGGAGGGCGTTGACACCCTGGAACGCCCCCGCGCCCGGCGCCCCTCCTCCCTCTCACCGGTGCTCAGCGGCCTGGCCGACGAAGACTCCGCTCCCACCCTCGGAGAGCGCCCCGGCGCCAGACACCGCCTCCCCGACCAGAGTGACTCGCCAGCCCCTACCCCGCTCTTTGAACTGGCCGGCGAAGACTCCGACCCCACCGTCGGAGAACGCCCCGGTGCCCTCCACAAGGCCCTCGCCAGCAACATCGCCGGAGCCGAGGTCGACTCCCGCGATACCACCACCCGGCCCGCCGGCGAGCTCCCTCAAAATCCGGCATCCTTCCGGGCCCGGCCTCTCAACCACCACCAGACCCAGCGGCACCGCAGCGACACCGAGCTCCCCGCCGCGCCCTCCTCCCGCTCGGGCACTCTCTGGGTAGCCGGCGGCCTCAGCGCCGTGTTCATCGCGCTCCTGGTTCTGATCTGGGCTCTCTTCCTGAGCTAAAGCCCTTCGCCAGCCCCCCCATTTCCCGGCCCTCAGAGGTACTTCTCGATCGCCGTCAGAATATCGTGGCAGTCGACCAGGTCCGTCACGTAATCGAGCTCATGGCTGGGGATGATTACCACCGGGCTCAGATTGTAGTTGGCGATCCACCCCTCGTAGAGCCGATCGAGCTGCTTGAGATAGGCCGTAGGGATGTTCTTCTCCATCTCCCGTCCCCGCAGCTTGATGCGCTTTTTGACCGCGCGAATCGGGCAGCGCAGGTAGATCATCAGATCCGGCGGCTGGATCTGGGAGCGCACCGCCTCATAGAGCTGACGGTAGGTGCGATAGTCGCGCTCGCTCATCAACTTCTTGCGGTAGAGGTTCTCCGCAAAGATCTCGGCATCTTCCCAGATCGTACGATCCTGGATCACGCTGTGCGTCGTCTGATCCAGATCCAGATGGAGCTTGAACTTCGCCGTCAGAAAGTAGATCTGGCTGGCAAAGCTCCACTGGTTCATATCGGCGTAGAAATCCTCCAGGTAAGGATTCTCTTCGTTGGGCTCGAAGTAGGGCTCAATGTCGTAGCGCTGGCATAAAAACTCCACCAGCGAACTTTTCCCGGCGCCAATATTACCGGCCACCGCAATGTAGCGGCGCTTGCCTGCCACATCCCGGGGCGTCTCCGGGGTGCGGTCAACCTCGATGATCTGGCGAGTGTCGTGTGGCTGTGTCATCGTCTCTCTTCTGGCGCCCCGGCGCCCGGCATAACCTGGCCTAAAAAGACCTTATCCTTCAACAACTTCGGAACTCATCATGAGCAACCCCACCAACACCTTTGAGATCTTGACCTGGGTCGTCGGCCCCCTGCAGACCTCTATCTACGCCATCGCCTGCACGCGCACAAACAAGGCCGTACACATTGATTGCGGTGGACAGGCTCAAAAAGTTCTTAACGACCTGAAAACACAGGGCTTTGAACTCGAAGCCATCTGGCAGACCCACGCGCATATCGATCACATCGCCGGTCTGCCCGAGATCGCCGTGCACAGCGACGCCCCGATCTACATGCACCCGGCCGATCAGCCCCTCTATCAGGCCGCACCGCAGCAGGCGCAACGCTTTGGTCTGAACTTAAGCGGGGGGCTCCCCGAGATCGACCACGAGCTGCACGACAACCAGCAGCTCTCGGTGGGCGATCTCCGCGCGCAGGTCCTCTTCTTGCCCGGGCACAGCCCGGGCTCGGTGGGCTTTTACTTCGAAGAGCTCGATCTGCTCTTTGGCGGCGACGTGATCTTTGCCGGCAGCATCGGGCGCGTCGACCTGCCCGGCTCCAGTGTCGACCAGATGCGCGCCTCCCTGGAGCGCCTCAAATCCCTGCCCGACACCACCCGGGTGCTCCCCGGCCACGGCCCGGCAACCACCCTGGGACAGGAGAAGCGCTTCAACCCCTTTATGCAAGGGTTCTAACGCCTGAGGAGCCCGGGCCCGCATCCGCAGGCCGCCCGGGCTTACACCATCAGGCGCTCGCGCGTGAGCTGGATCATGCGCGCCAGCCGATGCACCGCCTCCAGGCGCTCATCCACCTGGGCGATGAGTACTTCGCGGTCGCCTTCTTCGGCCCGCTCGCGCTGCACCTGCTCCAACGCCTCCTCAATCTGGCCGTAGAGACGATCGCCGGCGTGCTCAATAAACGCTTTGAGCTTGTCGGCGTAGTTGTGAATCATCCGCAGCAGCTCGGCCTCAATGGCCTCGGTGGCCTCCCGAATCGCCGCCACGCCCTCCTCTTTGGCCCGATCCTTGAGGCGCTCATCGCCGCGCCCCTTGAGAATCACCGCCAGAATCGGCGTGGCCAGCGTGAGCAGTCCGCCCACCAGCGCGTTGGCAAAGAGCCACACCGATACCCCGAGCGTACCCAGCGCAAACACGCTCACGTCGTAGCCCAGGGTGTCGATCTCCAGATCCAGCCCCGGCCCCAACCCCAGCTCCTCGCGCAGCGCCCCGACCACCTCGCGCATCGACTGATTGGTGACCTCGATCACCTCCTCGGCCAGCTCCTCGAGCCCCCGGGCGATCTCCTGGCCCTCGCCCTCCAACCACCCCTGGAAGGTGTCCTGAATCCAGCGCGAGAGGTAGCGCTTGACGTCCTTGGCCTCGGCCCGCTCCACCTGAACCGGCAGCGCCTCGGCAAAGCCCTGCGAGAATACCCGCAGGTTATGCCGCGCGGTCGCCGCAATCCCCCCGGCCCGCTCATCGACCCGCTCCACGTTTTCGCTGATCACCCGCTGGCTCTCCCGCAGCCGGGCGTGCACCGCCTTGATGCGCTCCTCCAACTCGGCCTGCTCCAGGCGGTAGCCCTGGCGCTTGATCGCCAGGTTCTGCTCCATCATCGCCGCAATGCGCAGCGCGCCTCCCAGCGCGCTGTCGAGCACGATGGCCTCTTTGCGCTCCCGCACAAACTCCCGGACATGCCCCCGAAACGCCGCGAAATCTCCCCCGGGCTCCTCCCCCTTCTTCTGCGCCTCCAACGCCTGACGCGCCGAAAACGCAAACAACTCCACCGGCCCGATCAACGTCTCCAGGCGCTGACGCGCGTAGGCCTCGACCTCCCGGGCCTCCTCCTCGCTCAAGGCATCGATCTTACCCAGCACAAAGATGATGCGATCGCGATTGGCCTTCAGCAGCCGATCGCGAATAAAGACCACCTCGCTCTTCTTGAGCACCTGCGTGGCGTCGAGCACATACAAAATCACATCGGCGCGGGGAAGATACCCGTAGGTGATCTCCACCTTCTGACGGGAGATATCGTTGACCCCGGGCGTATCCACCAGGATCAGACCCTCTTCCAAAAAGTCGTTGGGATAGCCGATCTCCACATACTCCGGCTCCTCCTCCTGCTCCTCGGCATGACGGATCAACTCCCCCAGACGCTCATAGGCCACCTCGTGGAGCGCGCCCCCGCGCCGCTCCTTGAACGCGGCCCGCGGCTCGGTGGCATGCACCAGGTGGGTGATCACCGCCGTGGTCGGCGTGATCCCCATCGGCAACACCTCCTGGCCCAGCAGCGCGTTGACCACCGTGGATTTCCCGTGGTTGAACTCCCCGAGCACCACCAGCGAGACCTGCCCCCGCTCCAGCGCCGGGATCCGCTCCTCCACCACCTCGTCGGCCAGCGAACGCAGCCCGCTGGTGCGAGCCATCTCGGCAAGATCTTCCAGAAATCCCGTGACATGCCCCCGGTTGATCGTCACCGGTTCCTGGCTCTCGGCTTGCGTGCTCATCGATCCCTCCTCGGCATCCACCTGTGCATCATCAGTCCGGCCGAAGCCGGAAAAAAAATAGCCCGCGCGACGCCTGGGCAAGAACGATCCTTCGCCGTGAACTCGGAGCTCCCGAAAAGCTGCGGCTCTGTTCACCCAGGTGTCGGGCCTCCTCAGACCGGCTCCCCTTAAGGCCGTCGTCACCCTCGGGACCATCGAGACCTGAACACCGCGCGCCCATGGCGGACGATGCCCTTCCTCGACCTCCGAAGGTCGATTCCTTGAGGTTTCCAGTGCTAAAGACCCGAACGACATCAGGGTGAGACACCCAACCTTCGGGGCTCACGAACGACGAATACTGGCTCCTTGCCGCGCGTCACGCGGGCTCATAAGCCTTTGAAAGAACTATCTTTTCCTACCCTCAAAGGCTTACATCACTTGTATGACTTTCTCGACTTCTCTGTCAACCTCATCCAGCGCCTCGCCGCCACGCTCACCGATCAACTCGCGGTAATACGCGCTCTTTGCAAAGAGCTGCATCGCCTGCACCCGCTTGGGCAGATAGGGATGCGAGGCCAGGTATTCCTGAAAGCGTCCCACGCCCTCTTTGATGCCATCCACCTGACTTAAATATTCGTCCAGATCGATCTGCTCAAAGAGCTTCTCACTGCCCAGGGCGAGTTTCATCATAACTTTGAGGGCAACCTCTTCGTCGCGGCAGCAGATCAGCCCGGCCCGATCGCAGGTGATCTCCCCGCGACGACTCCAGCCGTTGAGCGCCAGCCGCGCCGGCACCACCGCCCACTTCACAAAGGTCACCACGCCCTGTGTCAGGAAGTTGGCCGCGGTGTGGTAGACGACGTGGTTGTTCTGAATGTGACCGCACTCATGGCCGATCACAAACTTGAGCTCCTCCTCGGTGAGCCGGTCGACCAGCGCGGAGTTGAGCACGATAAACGCCTCATCATCGGTGCCGTAGGTTCCCGCGTTGAGGCTCGCCAGGTTCTGGGCCACGTAGACCGTGGGCACGGCGATATCCAGCGTCTCGGCGCATTCCACCACCAGACGATGCAGCTCGGGAAACTGCCGCCGGTTGACCTTGACGCTGCTCCCCAGAAGCGCGTTCTTCTGCACGGCCTTCCAGAAACGCACCGTGGCCTCCACGACCACCCGCACCGGGCGTAAGCGGTCGAGCCGACGCAACACGCGCAGGTCGCCGGCAAAGGCGTACTCCCCAAACCCCGTCTTCTCATCACGGCCGCTGCGTCCCTGATTCTGACGGTTGATGTATTTGAGAAAGTCAAACTCGTACGCTGCGCTCATCGTTTCGCCACCTGCGCTCGCCAGGAGCCCCTTTTACAGGAGTTCCCGGCACATCCATCCTCACCATCACTCGGCCCGGGTATCGTGCCCGCGCACCTCTTCCAACGCCCCACCGCCGAAGTTTCTTCGCGTCCCGATCCTACGCCCGGGCTTTTCCGTCAAAAAAGCGCGGCCACGCCGGGGGACTCAGCCTTTATTCGGCGCCAAACGCATCCATCAGCTCTTTGAGCGTGCGGCGCGGCGCGGTGTCTCGAATCGCTGACTGTAAACGCACCCGGTCGACCGTCGAGAGAGGCTGCAGATCGGTGCGCTCAATGGCGTCGACAATGCGATCCAAACTCTCCAGCTTCGCCCGCAACGCGCCCAGATCCGGCAGCGACGTCTCGGTGGCGCCCCGGGACCGCTCGCGCTCCAGCTTCAGCCGCTGCTTAAGCCCCTCGATCTCACCGCGCAGATCGCGCTCCTGCTCCTGAAGCGCGGCGCCGGCCTGACGGGCCTCTTCCAACGCCTGCTCGGCGGCCTCGGCCCGACGGCGCTCGGCGTGCAACGTTTCGACCTGCGCCTCAAGCTCGGCCTGGCGCGCCTGCGCCCCCTCCAGCTTCCCGTGAAGATCGCCGCGTACCTGGCGCAGGCTGGCGAGTTCGGCCTGAAGATCCTGCTGCTCGGCCTGAAGATCGCGGTTACGACGCTCAAACTCCCCGAGCAACCGCTCCTGACGCGCCACCTCGCCACGCGTCTGCTCCAGCTCCTCCCGCGCGCTCCCACCGCCGCGCAGCCCCCGCAGCTCGTCGCGGACCTGCTCCAGCTCACGCTGCAGCGATGCCACATCGCTGCGATGGGTCTGAGCGTCCGACTCGGCGCTCTCGGCCCGCTCGCGCAGCTCATCAATGCGCCCGGTGGCCTCCTCCAGGCGGCGCTCCGCCTCGTGGGCCCGCTCGCGCTCCTTGCCAACCTCCTGCGAGGCCTGGCGGGCCCGGGCCAGTTCGGCATCCAGCCCCTGGCGCTCCTCCTGGGCCCGGCGCAGCTCCCCGGCCAGACGCTCAATCTCGTCGTCGCTCCCCGGGCGCGTCTGGCGTTGCAGCGCCTCGACCTGATGGCGAAGCCCCTCCAGCTCATCGGCCTGACGAGCGGCCAGCTCCTCAAGCGCCAGCTTCTCCTCGCGCAGGCGCTCCGCCTGAACATCCCCGGCGCCTCCACCGTAGGGGCCGCTCCCCGCCTGAAAATCAGGTACTTCACTGACCTCCCCGGCCAACTCCCGCGGGTCGATCGCCAGCACGTCATCGTAGCTCGCCGAGGCCTCATTGAGCCCCGCAAACTGCCCACTGGAGACCGCCTCACCGCCGAAGCCGACCCCAAACGCGTCTTCCTCGCCGAAGTCCCCACCGAACCCCTGGCCCGGACCCATGCTACCCTGTCCCGGACCCATGCCACCCTGCCCGGGCCCCATGCCACCCTGGCCCGGACCCATGCCACCCTGCCCCGGACCCATACCGCCCTGGCCCGGACCCATGCCGCCGGTGGGCGCGTACGCAGCCATATCCTCCTGGCCAAAATCGTGCGTGACCCGGTTGGCGTCGTACCCCTCATGGACCTGCAACCCACCCTGCTGAGCGAATCCCCCGGAGCCAGCACCCATGCCGATGCCGCCCGGCTGAACGCCGCCGGCCTCTTCATAAAAACGCAGAATGAAGTCCCCGCACCACACCTCATCCAGATCCTGGAGAACCTCCGATGGCGAAACCGGAGTTCGCTCCTCATTGATCATCAGGTAGGTGCCGTTGGAGCTGTTGAGATCCACGATCTCGTAGCGCCCACCGGAGTAACGAAACTCCGCGTGGCGCCGCGAAACGCTCTTACGGTTGGAGCGGATGGTGCAATCTGTCGCGCGCCCGATCGAGACCACCGGAGCCTGCGGGCCCAGCTCCACGCTCATCTCTCTTCCAGACGCGTCCGTGTACACAAGCTTCGCCACCGCTACTACTCCTCGGCTCGTCGGCCTTAATCAGCACTCATCGGGCTGCCTCATTCAATCGGCGCCGCATCATACGGCCCCCCCGCTGGCAGCGTCAATCTAGCCTTGCACCCAGCCCCGGGCCCAGCGCACCACTCGGTAGGCATTATACGCCCCGAAGAGCCCCATCAACGCCGCCATCACCACGTACCACCAGTGATCGACGGGACGAGTCCCGCTCTGCACGAAGTAGGCGTTGACGCAGAGGGGTTGGCTCTCAAAGACCTCCTGCACCTCAGCGGCCGTGGGATACTCGGTCCAGCCCTTCGCCTCGCGCTCTTCGGCGCTGGCCTGACGGTAGCGCTCGGTCCAGTTGCGCGTGATCACTTCCCGACGACGCTCCGCCAGCTCATCGAGACCGGCCTGGTCATAGTCCTCACAGAAGTGCTCACCGTAGCGCTCCCCGTAAAAGCGCTTCAGCCCGGCCAGGCGCTCCCCGCTGGAGGCAAAAGAAAGCAGACGCCCCTGCCCCTCATAATAGGTACGGTCATTATCGCCAGCCTCATCGGTGGCGACCTCTTTCTCCAGCGCGCTCAATCCGGCCAGGCGTCCTTCGCGCTGCACGTAGATATCGCCCCCGACCAGCTTAAAGAACTCCCAGTCCCCGCCCTCACTGCGGCGGCTGGGCACGCCCTCCAGGCTCACAAAGCTATTATGCTCGACCGGCGGGGCCCACTCCGGGTTCTCACGGTGTTTCGAGGGCCAGGCAGTCACCTCGCCAAGGGCCACCGGCTCGCTGCTCTCAAAGAAGTAGGCGATCTCGCTGCGCCAGTCGTTGACCACCGAGAAAAGCACCGCGATCACCAGCAGGTTTAAGATCGGCTGCAACACCGACCCCTGCTGGCGACGACGCGCCAGGCTCATCAGGTCCTCGTCCACCCCTTGTTCGTCTTGGGTCTCATGCATCGGCCGTCTTACTCCCTAAAAAGGCTCTCTCGGCTGCCTCTTGAACACCGCGGACTTATACGGTGTTCCGGGCCCCCTCACAACCGCCGGGGCCCTTGCCAGCGCCGCCGGCATTGTTACCTTCGTGGGGCTGCGCTCGTCGAGCGCCTGAGAATCCCCCCTTCTTTTACCCCCTAAGCCTCCTATGTCTCAGAGCTTCTGCCGCCCGATCTTCCTGATGAGCCCGCCCACCCGTGCCTGGCAGCTACGCGGACGCGCCAACTTCCGCTCCCGCCAGGCCGGCACCGCCGATGCCACCCGCGCCCGCGCCGAATGGTCGCGCCTGGCCGACGCCATCGTCGAGGCCGGCGGCGAGGTCGTGGTGATGCCGCCTGAATCCGACGCGTTGACCGGGCTGATCTACACCGCCGAAAGCGGGGAGCTCTTTCGCGACGACCAGAGCCAGCTGCGCTTTCTCCTGCCCCACATGGCCTCGCCACACCGCCAGCCCGAGGCCGCGCTCATCAAGCGCTTCATCGAAGCGACCCTGCAGCTGCCCACCCATCAGGTCCAGCACACCTGGGAGGCCCAGGGCGACGCCATCCGCGCGGCCCACGGCGATCAGATCATTCACACCTACGGCGTGGGCCCCGATCAGCGCACCAGCCAGGCGGCCTACCTGGAGGTTGCTCCCCGGCTCAGCCCCCAGCACCTTCAGCTGGGCTTTAAGGCCGATCCCTGGTTCCACGGCAACACCTTTCTGCAATTCTTCCGTCGGCGCTCCGATGCCATCGGCCTGGTCTGTCCCGAGGCCCTGCTCGATGGCGAGCTGGAGAGGCTGCTGGCCTTTGTCGGCCCGGATCTCCCCCTGGTGGAAATCTCGGTCGAAGAGAGCCTGGGCTACGACACCAACGCCCTGCAGGTCTGCAACACGATCCTGGCCCCCTCCACCTTCAGCGACACCGCTCGCCAGGTGGCCGCGCGCCTGGATCTCACCGTCCAGACCCTGGCCCTCGACGAGCTCTTTACCAAAGGGGGCGGCGCACCGGTCTGTCTGACCAACCGCCTCTGGGGGCTCGACCTGGCGGAGCTCCCCGAGCGGGTCCGCTGGTCGCTCAACCCCTCGATCGAGGCCCACACCCCGCTCTGAGGCCTCGTCTCGTGGAAGCGCATACGCCCCGGACAGCTTTGCTGCCCGGGGCGTTTTGCGTTTGGGGGCTTTTGCCCCCCGGACCCGCGTGCTTGGCGCTTGCCGCGCTGCGTCAACAATTTGGGATTGGACCTGCGTGACGCCATCCGGCGCCACGCTCGCCAGCGTTATCCCGGCGCTCCGGCGCATGCCGTACCCAGGACGTGACGTGACCCATCGCACCGATGCCGACCCTCGCTTCCCGCTCTACCATCCGCGCTATGAGCACGACGGCTGCGGAGTGGGCTTTGTCGCCGACCTGCGCGGGCACCCGCGCATCGATCTGCTGCGCCGCGCCACCGACGCGCTGGCCAACCTCTCGCACCGCGGCGCGGTCGACGCCGACATGCGCACCGGCGACGGCGCCGGCGTGCTCTTCGGGCTGCCCCGGGTCTTCTTTACCAACATCGCCCGCGAGCTGGGCCTGCCCACCCCGGGCGGCCCCATCGGCGTGGGGGTGTTTTTTCTGCCCCGCCATGCCCCCGACGACATCCACCAGATCCGCGCGCTGGTGGCCCGCTGCCTCCAGGAGCGGGGCTTCCGACACCACGCCTGGCGCCGGGTACCGGTGCGCCCCGACGTCCTGGGGCTCAAGGCCGCGGCCACCATGCCGCGCATCGATCAGCTCGTCCTTCCCCTGGAGCCGGGCACCTCGGAGGAGGACGCCGAGATTCGCCACTACGCCCTGCGCCGCACCATCGAGGCCGCCCTGCACGCCGCGCGCCAGACCGCGTATGTGGCCTCCCTCTCCTCCCGCACCATCGTCTACAAGGGCCTGATGATGGGCCACGCCCTGGCCGATTTCTACCCCGATCTGCGCCGGGATCTGCCCACCAGCTTTGCGCTCTTTCATCAGCGCTTCTCCACCAACACCTTCCCCTCCTGGTCGCTGGCCCAGCCCTTTCGCATGCTGGCGCACAATGGCGAGATCAACACCATCCTGGGCAACGCCCGGGGCACGCACCAGCGCCAGGCCGAGCTGCACGCCCCCCGCTGGGGCGATGACCTGGAGTACCTGCTCCCGGTGCTTCAACCCGGCTTCAGCGACTCGGCGCACCTGGACAACGTCGCCGAACTCCTGACCCGCTCGGGCCGCTCCCCGCTGCACACCCTGGCCATGCTGGTGCCCCCGGCCTGGGAGCACGACCGCACCCTGGACCCGGCGCTGCGCGCCTTCTTCGACTATCACGCCTGCCTGGGAGAGCCCTGGGACGGCCCGGCGGCCATCGTCTACGCCGATGGCCGCTTTGTCGGCGCGCACCTCGATCGCAACGGCCTGCGACCGCTGCGGGTGATACGCACCCACAGCCACCTGATCTATGCCTGCAGCGAGGTCGGCGTCCTGGGGCTTAAGAGCGACGCCATCGCCCAACGCCTGCGCCTGGACCCGGGCCAGATGCTCGCCATCGACCTGCACGAAGGCCGCCTGCTCACCGACGCCCCCATCAAATCCGCGCTCGCCAGCCAGAAACCCTACCAGCGCTGGCTCCACGACCACCTGATCCGCATCTCTCCGGCGCCTCCCGAAGCAATCGCGCCGACGTTGGCGGCGCGCGCGCGCCTCCAACGCCAGATCTGCTTCGCCTACAGCCGTGAAGAACTCAATTTCGTGCTCGCCCCCATGGCCCGGCACGCCCACGAGGCGCTGACCTCCATGGGCGACGACACCCCGATCGCCGCGCTCTCCCGAGGGCCACGGCCGCTGCCCCACTTCTTTAAGCAGCGCTTCGCCCAGGTCACCAACCCCCCGATCGATCCGATCCGCGAGCGCCACGCCATGTCGCTGAGCGTGCACCTGGGCCGCCGGCGCAACTGGCTCGACGCCACCCCGGAGCACGCGCGCCAGGTCGCACTCCAGGCTCCGGTGATCACTCCCGCCGACCTCGCCGAGATTCGCCGCCGCCTGCCCCCCGGGCGCCTCGCCACGCTGGAGGCCACCTTCCCCCGCACAGCAGGCCCCGGCGGCCTCTCCCCGGCCCTGGATCGCCTCTCGCAGACAGCGATCGACGCGGTGGAGCAGGGCGCCGAGATCCTCCTGCTCAGCGATCGCGGCGTCGACGCCGACCTCGCCCCCATCCCCATGCTGCTGGCGCTGGGGGCGCTGAGCACCGACCTCCTGGAGCGCGGCCTGCGCCTGCGCACTTCCATCATCGTGGAGAGCGCCGAGCCCCGCGATCCCCACCACATCGCCACCCTGATCGGCTACGGCGCCGGAGCCGTCTGCCCCTACCTGGCGCTGGACACCCTGGTGGCCGATCTGGAGCTGGAGGAACCCCCGGCCGAGCGCGTCGACAACTTTTTGGCCGCACTGCATCAGGGGCTCCTAAAGATCATGAGCAAGATGGGGATCAGCGTGCTCGGCAGCTACCGCGGCGCTCAGATCTTTGAGGCCCTGGGCCTGGGCCCCGACGTCATGGCGCGCGCCTTCCCGCAGACCCCCTCCCCGGTGGGTGGGCTCACGCTCGAAGACCTGGCCGAAGACGCCCTGGCCCGCCACGCCCGGGCCTTCGCCGACGAGCTCCCGAGTACCCTCCCCGACCTGGGGTGGCTCCGCTTTCGTCGCAGCGGCGAAACCCACGCCTGGAGCCCGCAACTGCTGGGCGCGATGAACCAGCTGCGCCGCCACAAACCCGACGCCTACCGCAAGTTCTCCGCCGCCGCCGACGCCCTGGCCCCCCTGCACCTCCGCGACCTGCTGGAGCCCACCGCGCTTCGCCCGGCCCTCTCCCTGGATCAGGTCGAGCCCATCGAGGCCATCCGCCGCCGCTTCACCACCGCGGCCATGTCCCTGGGCTCGCTCTCTCCGGAGGCTCACCGCGCGCTGGCCGTGGCCATGAACCGCATCGGCGGCAAGAGCAACACCGGCGAGGGCGGCGAAGACCCCGCGCGCTACCAGCTCGATGCGCAGGGCGATGATGCCAACGCCCGCATCAAGCAGATCGCCTCCGGCCGCTTTGGCGTCACGCCGCGCTACCTGGCCAAAGCCGCCGAGCTCGAGATCAAGATGGCCCAGGGCGCCAAACCCGGCGAAGGCGGCCAGCTCCCCGGCCACAAGGTCAGCCCCTACATCGCCTACCTGCGCCACGCCACCCCCGGCGTCCCCCTGATCTCACCGCCGCCGCACCACGACATCTACTCCATCGAGGACCTGGCCCAGCTGATCGACGACCTCAAAGCGATCAACCCCGACGCCCGCATCTCGGTCAAACTGGTGGCCACCTGCGGCGTGGGCACCATCGCCGCCGGCGTGGCCAAGGCCCACGCCGACACCATTCTCATCAGCGGTCACGACGGCGGCACCGGGGCCTCCCCCATCACCTCGGTCAAACACGCCGGCATCCCCTGGGAAATCGGCCTGGCCGAGACCCAGCAGACCCTGCGCCTCAACGGCCTGCGCGAGCGCGTGCGACTGCGCGTCGACGGCGGACTCAAAACCGGCCGCGACATCATCATCGCCGCCATGCTCGGCGCCGAGGAGTTCAACTTTGGCACCGCCGCCCTCGTCGCCCTGGGCTGCCGCTACGTGCGCCAGTGCCACCTGGACACCTGCCCGGTGGGCATCGCCACCCAGCGCGACGATCTCCGAGAGAAGTTCCAGGGCGACCCGGACCGGATCGTGGCCTACTTCAACCACGTGGCCGGCGAGGTCCGCGAACTCCTCGCGCAGCTGGGCGCCCCGAACCTCAACGCCATCATCGGGCGCAGCGACCTCCTCCACCACCAGCCGCGCCCGGAGCATCCCCGCGCCCACCGCCTGGACCTCGCCGGGCTGCGGGTCGCGCCGGCCCCCGAGCACGGCGCGACCTTCAACACCTGGCCGGGCCCCTCTCAGCGCCCCTCCCCGCTCAACGAACGCCTGGTGGCCGACTGCGCCGACGCCCTCTCCAGCCTGCGCCCGATCCGCCGCACCTACCCCATCACCAACCTCGACCGCACCACCGGCGCTCGCCTCAGCGGGCTCATCGCCCTGACCCATCCCGACACCCCACCGCCGGAGGCCACCTTCGACCTCCACTTCCGCGGCACCGCCGGGCAATCCTTTGGCGCCTTTCTGACCCACGGCGTCGCCCTGACTCTCCACGGCCACGCCAACGACTACGTGGGCAAAGGCCTGGGCGGCGGCCGCATCGTCATCCGCCTCCCCGCCCCCGAGGGCGCCTCCTCGCCACAGGACCACACCCTGGCCGGCAACACCCTGCTCTACGGCGCCACCGCCGGCCTACTCTTCATCGCCGGGGGCACTGGCGAGCGCTTTGCGGTGAGAAACAGTGGGGCGTTGAGCGTCACCCAGGGCGCCGGCGCCTACGCCTGCGAGTACATGACCGGCGGCATCTGCGTCTTCTTAGGCCCGGTCGGCCCCCACTTTGCCGCCGGCATGACCGGCGGCCTGGCGTTCGTCTACGACCCCGGCGATCACCTCCCCGACCGCATCAACCCCGACGATGTGGCCCTCACGCGCCCCGGTAGTGAGGACCACGACACCACCGAGCTGCACCGCCTGATCTCACGCCACTTCGAACTCACAGGGAGCCCGATCGCCGAGGCCATTCTCGACGACTGGGAGGCAAGTCTCGGGGAGTTTTACAAGGTGACGCCGCGCACGATCCTGGCGCTCAAGAAGGCGGAGGGGGAGGCATGACTCCCCCGCACACCAAAAAACCCGAGCGCATCCAGGGCGGCGACTGGCAAGGAGCAAGGAGGAGCGAGTAGCAGCGCTACCGCGACGACGCAGCGACGCAGCCAGCGTCGTCCTGGGGCGCTTGGCGTCAGAAGAACAGAGTAAATCGAGTCGCCTCCCGAATCTCCCCCCCCTGACTCCCGGCCACGTTCCCAAAGGTGCCTTCGACACTGTGGATGCGGCCCTCCTCCACGTTGAACATCGTGGTCGCATCCACCTCGGAGGTCAGCGTCGGGGAGGCCGCGCCGACCATGGCCATGTCGGCGTCGAACTCGGCGTCGAAAAAGTCGTCATCGCCAAAATCGTCGCCGAAGCCATTGTCGCTCTCGTCGAGGGCCCGGCCGGCGGCGACGGTGCCGTCGATCATCTGCTGGCTGTCGACATCGAGTTCGATACGAAGGGTGCCGCAGGAGCTCGCCACACATGACCGCTTCGGACCGGCGGTGGTTTTGACCTTGCCGACGGGGAAATCCGCCTCGAAGACGTCGCCGGCGGCGACGGTGCCCTCGGGAAGCTCCAGCAGGCTGAGCACCTGCACGGGCAGCACGTCGAGGTGCTGCACCGGGCGCTCCTGCTCCTCGGTGCGGGTCTGGCGAGTGCGCTCGACCTGGCGGGTCCCCGCGTGAAGGGTTACGCGGCCGGTGTTGGGGTCGATGCGGGCCGAAGAACTCACCTCCACGCCGTCGACGGTCGAGCTCATCGAGATGCCGTCTTCGCCCACCTCGTAGCGCAGCACCGCGACGGGCCCCTCCTCGGTGATCTCGACGACCACGCGCTCAAAGAACTCCAGGCGCCCGCTGCGATCCATATACGCCCGCAGGGTGCGCACCTCTTCGGGCAGATCGTCAACGCTAGTCGCACCGCCCCACTGGCCGCGCATCTCCATCGCGTCGACGTGGAACGCAAGCTCGTAGCGCCCGTCGGCGGCCATGCCCACCACCTCCATGCGCATGGTGGTGCTCATCTCGACGCGATCTTTAAAGAGCGGCGAGTCACCACCGCCCATCATCGCCCCCATCATGGCCCCCATCTGCCCGCCCATCTTCATCTCAATATCGCTGGTGGCTTCGTAACGAAGCTCCAGCTCCTCGCCCACCTCGAGCTTCCACTCCCAGATCTCGGCCTGCGCCCCTGCCTCGACCGCCTCGCTCTCATCGGGAGTGTCATGGGCCACCGGAGCTTCGCTCTCCACCGGAGCCTCCTGCTCCACCGGGGCCTCCTGCTCCACGGGCTCTGCCTCGGCCGAAGCCTGCTCGCCATCGCTCGTCACTGCCTGCTGCGCCTGCGCCGGCGCCGGCGGCGCCTCCGTCACATAAACGTAGGTGGGCGTGCAGCCGGTCATTCCCAAAAGAGCCGCGATCACCAGAGCCTTTGACCTTGTCATGCAATTCACTCCTGAGTCGTTTCAGCGTCACCACGACGCCTCATCCAAAAAATAAAAAACCCATCTCGTTGGGGTGGCCTTTGTACGGTCCCCCCCTCTACCACATTCAAAAGAAGTGGCACTCCCCCCCCGAACGCCTCCCGGGGCGTGGTATTCGCGTTTTTTCCGCCCGCACATACCCCTTTCGGGGGTTTAACCCCCACCTCGTCCGCCCCGGAGCGCAAGCCCGGGGGTCTTACCCCCTACCCCTCCGCTCTCGAGCACGGTCACTTCATACCCCTTCGCCAAAAGTGCCGCCCCCGTGCGCCCACACTCCGGGTCCTACCCCCTCCCCCGCCGCTCTCGAGCACGGTCACTTCATACCCCTTCGCCAAAAGTGCCGCCCCCGTGCGCCCACACTCCGGGTCCTACCCCCTCCCCCGCCGCTCTCGAGCACGGTCACTTCATACCCCTTCGCCAAAAGTGCCGCCCCCGTGCGCCCACACTCCGGGTCCTACCCCCTACTCGCCCCACACCACTGCCGATGCTCCACCCCCGGATGCGCTTCACCCGCATAAACACTGGCCCATGCTCCACCCCCGGATGCGCTTCACCACGGGCCCATGCTCCTCCCCCGGATGTGCTTCGGCCGCATAAACACGGGCCCATGCTCCACCCCCGGATGCGCTTCACCACGGGCCCATGCTCCTCCCCCGGATGTGCATCGGCCGCATAAACACGGGCCCATGCTCCTCCCCCGGACGCGCATCGGCCGGACGCGCATCGGCCCCCCCCAGAGCCCCAACGCGCTCAATGAGGCAGAAGCGGGATGTGCAGACGCAGACCCACGTTATGGGTGCTCATCCAGTCCGGCCGATAGCTCTGCAGCGCGAACTGATAAAAGTAGCCGATCTCAAACTGCTTGCCGGCGTAATACGCCCCCAGGGTCGCCCCCGGCACCACCCCGCGCCGCTCCACGCCGGCGCCCAGCCCGGCCTCCAGCGTCAGCCCCCCCGAGGGACCAACCCCCGAGAGGCGCCCGCGCCCGTACACCGTCACCGCCTCCAGCCCGCCCCAGTCCGAGGGCACCACCACGCTCAGATCCGCGCCGGCCCCGGCCCGAAAGAGCGTCTCCACCCCGGCAAAACCAAAGATCGCCTCGGTGGCGTACATATAGCCCACCCCCAGCCCGATCACCTCCGAGAAGCCATAATCCAGGCGCAGCCCCGGCATATGCACCCGCTGACGGGACTGCTTCAGCTCAAAATCCTCTTCCTGCACCACCTGCGCGCTGGCCCCCGAACTCATAGCGAGCACCGCCAGCACGACCATCCCCGCACCGATCCCTTTCACTGCCTTCATCAACCTTCCCTCCACAAAGTCAATCACAGCTCATCCAGCCCTACAGACATCAATCCACCGAACTGCGCGGCGCAGACGGCCCCTCGGCCGGGGGAGAGGGGGCCTGCTCCTCGTCCTCGCCAGGGTCCTGCTCGCGCAGGCGTCGTACCAACCAGCCCACCGGGCGACCGTCCTGGGTGGCCAGCAGTCGGATCTGCACGTCGATCCCCTCAAAGCGGGCGTCGATCACCGCGGCCTTCTGCTCCTGCCGAAACTCCTCCAGCACCTCCCGACGCCGCTCCCGCAGCCAGGCCAGGGTGGCCTCAATCGCCTCCCCCTCCTCGCCAGTCCAGGTCGAGGCGATCAGGTGACTGTCCAGCCCCACCAGCAGGCGCTCCCCGGGAATCCCCCAGATCAGCCCCAGCACCAGCTGCTTCTGCTGGTTGATCCGCCCGCGCATCTCCGACTGCAACTCATCGCGGGCATCCAGCGCCGCGTTGAGCTGACGGGCCACCATCCCCAGCTCGTCATTCTCCGACATGTCAAAGCGCCGCCAGTGCTCGCCAATCAGCATCGCCTCGGCCACGTCGTTGAGCTCGTCCAGGCGCACCAGAATCTTCTGCTGCAGCGCCCGCGCCAGAAACACCATCGAGAAGAGCGCCACCGTCACCAGCAGCCCCAGCCACCCGGCGGTCTGCAACGCCGTCATGCGCGCGGCCCGGTCGGCCTCGATGATCGCCTGATGATTGCGGTCCAAAAGCTCAAAGGTCTGCTGGCGCGCCCGGATGTACGCCGGGAAAATCTCCTCCGAGAAGATCTCCATCGGCTCGGCATGCGAGCGCCCCAGCATCCGGTCGCGCACCTCGATGTACCCCAGGTAATTCGCGCGCAGCTCCGCGATCAGCTCCGCCTCCCCCTCGATCGTGGCGTTGGCCTCGGCCCGCTCCAGCGCCGCATAAAACGCCCGATCGCTGGTCGCCAGCGCATCATCGGTGCTCTCCCGGGTCAGCAGCGCGCTCATCGTCATCGTATTCTGATGCTCCAGCGCCTCCATCATCTCCACCGACGCGGTCACGCTGCGGAAATTTTCGCTCAGAATCCGGTCGATGGCCTCGCTGATACTAAAAAACCCAAAGGCCGCCCCGCCGGCGGTCAAGAGCACGAGCACGGCCATGTAGCCGTACCCCAGCAAGAGCCGAGTACGTAGTTTAAGCATCGATTACGCCAGCGCTGCGAGGTTACGAATCGAGTTCACCGAACCCACCACCACCAGCACATCGCCGCTCTTGAGCGATTCGCCGCCCATCGGGTTGGCGATCACGTGATCGCCTCGCTGAATGGCCATGATCGAGACGGCGTAACGGTTGCGAATGTCGAGCTCGGCCAGGGTCTTGCCCACAAATACCTCCGGCGCCTCGACCTCGGCCAGGTTGCTATCCCCCAGCTCCACCTGCTCCAGAATGCTGGGCTGGGAGAGTCGCGCGGCCAGCCGCCGACCCATCTCCTCCTCGGGATTGACGACCTCATCGGCCCCGATCGCCCGGAGCACCCGGGCGTGCAGATCGCTCATCGCCCGGGCCACAATCCGCGGCACCCCCACCTGCTTTAAGAGCGCCGTGGTCAACACCGAGGCCTCGATCGAGTGCGCCCCGATCGCCACCACCACACAGCTCATCGTATCGAGCTGCAACTCCTGCAAGGTGCGCTCATCGGTGGCGTCGGCCCGAATGGCCACGTCCACATCCTGAGAGGCGTTCTCCACAAGCTCCGGGTCCAGATCGATGGCCATCACCGACTCGCCCTGGTGCGCCAGGTTGCGCGCCACGCTCATGCCAAACTGCCCCAGTCCTACCACTGCAAACTGACTCATAACTGCTCGCTACCGCGCCCTAAGCGCGTCTTAACCCACCATGATCCGGGCCTCCGGATACGAGAGCCGACTCGGCTGCCCCCGTCCCAGCACCAGCGCCAACGCCAGCGGCCCCACACGTCCAATAAAGATCACCAGCACAATCAGAAGCTTGCCCACGTCGTTGAGCTGACTGGTGGCGCCCACCGAGAGCCCCACCGTCCCCAGCGCGCTGACCGCCTCAAACGCCAACATTTCAAAGGGGATCGACTGGGTCAACAGCAGCAAAAAGAGCAGCAAAAAGCCCAGCAAGATGCTGATCACCGTAATGCCCGCGGAGCGATACACGATGGCCTGCGGAATCTCACGTCGAAAAAACACCACCCGCGGCGTTCCGCTGGCAATGCCCCGCACCGCAAACAAAAGCACCAGCAGGGTCGTCAACTTGATGCCCCCGGCCGTGGATCCCGGCGCCCCGCCGATGAACATAAAGAACATCATAAACCACACCGTCGCCGAGCTCAGCACCTCGGTATCCACCGAGTTAAAGCCCGAAGAACGCAGGGTCACGCTCTGCATCAACGCGTTGAAAATCCGGTCCGTCCAGCTCATCTCGGCCAGCACCCCGTTCCACTCGCAGATAAAGAAGAGCACCATCCCCGCGGCGATCATCGCCACCGTGGCAAAACCGATCAGACGCGCCTGCACATTGACCCGGCGCCGCTCCCCGCGCAGCCACTGCCAGGCCACCGCCAGCACCAGAAAGCCCACGCTCCCCAGGGTCACCAGCAGCGAAAAAATCGTCAGCGCCACCGGATCCTCCTGAAACATCACCAGCGAATCCGACTGCAACGCAAACCCGGCATGGCAAAAGGCCGAGATCGCGTGAAACACCCCCAGCCACAGCGCCTCCCCAAAGGACTCGCCATGGCGCATGTACACCGCGGTCAATCCGGCCGCCCCCAGCCCCTCAATCGCCAGGGTCGACCCCACGATGAACTTTGCCAGGCTGTACGCGCTCTGCGAGCCGGGCAAGTCCAGCACCTCCTCCAGCGCCCGCTCCGCCCGCAGCCCCAGCCGACTCCCCAGCAAGAGCGTGGCAAAGGTCGAGAGCACCAAAATCCCGATGCCCCCCATCTGAATCAGCGCCAGAATCACCACGTGGCCAAAGGTCGTAAACGCCACCGGCGTATCCAGCACGATCAGCCCGGTGATGCACGAGGCACTCGTCGCGGTAAAAAACGCATCGACCGGGCTCACCGGCACCCCGCTGGCCGAGGCCGCCGGCAGACTCAGCAAGAGCGTGCCCACCGCCGTCAGGGTGGCGAAGGTCGTCAGCACCAGGAGCGCCGGGTACTCATAGAAGTAGTCCAGCACGTCGTTGAAAATTGGCTCCCGCGCCGAGAGCACAAAGAGCATCGCGAACTGATAAAAGCTCAAGAGCAGCAGGAGCACCTTGGGGCTGCCCAGAAAGAAGGCCATCAAAAAGAGCGGCACCGTGATCACCAGCACCCAGAGCCGGCGCTCCCGCACCAGCGCCCCGATCGCCGGGGCCGTCAGCGCGCTGGCCACCAGCGAGAAGGCCATCGTGGCGATCACCACCACGTCCTGGCCGCTGAGTTCAAAGCCGACCACCCCGACGTTGAGGATCAGCGAGACCCAGAGCACGTGGCGCACCGCCGCGCCATTTCTGCGGCTCCAGCCATCGAGCTCGTCCTCGCGCCGCCTCCCCGGCAGCGCAGAGCCGTGACGCCCCCCGGAGAGCCGCAGCGGGAAGAGCGTCCAGGCCAGCACCGCCAGGTTCCAGATGATCGCCCCGGCCGGGATGATCGGGCTGACCGCCAGCGCCGCCATAAACACCCCGATCGAGAGCGATCCGGTCAGCGCCACCAGCCAGACCACCCGGGGGTGATTGCGCACGTAACCCCAGGACACCAGCAGGGTCGAGGCCAGCAAGAACATCACGTAAAGACGGCCCCACTCCGTGACCTGATCGGCCCCACCGAAGTAGCCGTTGGGCATATCCACTGCCAGCTGGGCAAAGGCCGAAAAGAGGTTCGCCCCCATCACCCGTGCCGCCGCCAGTCTGCGCTCTGCGCTCGATCCTAACTGAGCCATACTCTGCAACCACTCTTAGCCATTGATGTGCCCGGCGACTGCGGCCGGTTTCCGCGGCATCCTCCACCTGGTGCCCCTGAAATGCAACTTTTCGCCACGAGCGGCCATTGGTATGAATGGAAGTCTGGCTAACGCGGCAGTTTCATTCTTTTTTCACTCCCCGGAACCCCCGTCATGCAGGCATTTGCCCCCCCTTACAATGCCGATCTGCCCGCGCTTAAACCCGGTGACCTGGTGGCCGGCCGCTTCCGCATCGTGGAGGTCATCGGCTCCGGGGGCTTCTCGGTGGTCTACCGCGCCCACCAGGAGGGCATGAACCGCTTTGTCGCCCTCAAGGTGCTCAAGCCCCGGGCCTCGGCCGACGCCAAGATCGTGGAGCGCTTTCGCCGCGAAGCCCTCTTCGCCAGCCAGCTCTCCCACACCAACACCATCACCCTCTTCGATTACGGCCAGACCGAAGAAGGGCTCTGCTACATCGCCATGGAGTTCCTCCGCGGGCGCGACTTAAGTGAGGAGGTCAAACACGGCCGCCCCATGAACCTGAAGCGGGTCTGGTCGATCCTCACCCAGACCTGCCGCAGCCTGGCCGAAGCCCACCGCATGGGGCTGATCCATCGCGACTTAAAGCCCGAAAACATCTTCCTGGTCGACCGCGAAGGCGGCGATCAGGTCAAAGTCCTCGACTTCGGCGTCTCCAAGGCGCTCAGCGACTTTGGCGACGCCAGCGCCAGCTCCCTGGCCCCGCTGACCCAGGAGGGCACCGTCTTTGGCACCCCCCTCTACATGGCCCCGGAACAGGCCATGGCCGAGGACATCAGCCCGGCGGTCGACGTCTACGCCATCGGTCATATCGCCTACGAGATGATCACCGGTCGGGCGGCCTACGACGGCCAACTCAGCCCGATGGACGTGATGCTACGCCAGATCAACGACCCGGCCCTGGAGCTGCCTCCCCCCTTTGACGAGCTGCCCTTTAGCCAGCTGATCCAAAACTGCACCCAGAAAGATCCCTACAAGCGCATCCGCAACGCCGGCGAACTCCTGGAAGCCCTGCTCCAGGAGCCCTTTGTTCCCTATATGGATCTGCGGGACATCCCCCCCAGCCTGCGCCAGCCTCGCCCCGTTCGCCCCCTGGTCACCCTGCCGGCCGCCGGCGCCGAACCCGACGAACCCGGCATCGCCGAAGACGTCTACCGCTGGGAGCTCTCGGTCCTTGGCGAGATGCTCCAGGAGGTCCAGGACTCCGCCCAGATGCGCCTGGCGGTGCTGCGGGGCAATCCGGGCACCGGACGCAGCAACCTCCTGCGCTCGTTTTTACGCCGGCAGACCAACCAACTCGGCGTGCGCCTGATCCACCGTCAGTCCCACACCTCCGCCACCCCTCCCGGGGGCCTGGAGGCCGATCTGGCTCAGGTCGCCGGGCTACGCCTGCGGGGCGATGGCATCAAAGAGGTCAACCGCCTCTTGCGCGAGTTCCATGGCGAGGAGGAGCAGGCCACGCTCACCGAACTGATGCCGGTACGCATCGACTCCAACCCGCTGAGCGAACTCACCTCCCTGCGCGACGCCTTTTTAAGCCGCATGATCGAGCCCTTTCGACGCGCCTCCCGCGTGGGCTCCCTGATCTGGGGCATCGAAAACCTGGAGACGGCCGACACGCTCACCCTGGCGTTCCTCGATCGCTTCGTGCGCGAGCTCCAGGTCCATCCGGCCCCGATTCTCGTAGTCGTCACCGTGCACCCCGACGCCCTGGCCCAGCGCCCGGGGCTGATGCGCTACACCGAAACTCTGCTCAACGCCCCGGCCACCTGCGCGCGCCAGCTCCGCCTGCTGGAGCCCGGCGCTCGCAAAGAAGGGCTGGCCGAGTCCAGCAGCGACGCCCTCACCGAGCTGGCCGACCTGAGCTCCGGGGCCACCGTCGACGGCTCCTACCCCGGCGGCCGCACCGCCGACGACGCGTCCACCGGCCCCCAGCTCGACGACGTCGACATCGCCCACTGGGCGGCCCAGGCCGATGGCGTGCAACCCTCGGATACGCCGGCAGCCGAGCCGCCGAGCGCCGGGGAGACGCCCGCGACACCGGCTCCCGACCTCGCCACAGACGCCCCTCCCACAACGGCCTCCCCCGCGGCGGAACGCGCCGAGATGCATCAGGCCTTCGACAGCGTCCTCGGCTACCTGGCTCAGCTCGACGAGCGCGTGGTCGAGCGCCCGCTCTGGGAGTTTGTCTACCACCGTGTGCTCCCCTTTGAGACCACCCGGGTGATGGGCACCATCCTCGAGCAGGCGGAGCGCTTTGGCATCCTCCGCCTCACCGACGAGACCCTGGCCTTTGCCGACCAGGAGTACGCCCGCAACCTGCGCGAGCACTTCTCCCGGCGCGACGACGCCATCGAGGCCCACCACAATCTGGCCGCACTCCTGCACGAGTACTCGCCAGAGCCCGGACGACAGCACCTGCGCCGCATCGTCCATCACGCGGTCCAGGGACATGATTTTGAGCGTGCCATCAGCCTGCTGATCCAGGCTGGCGAGTCCGCCTACGAAGAGCTCGATCTGGACTCGGCCCGCGAGCACTTTTTGCAGTTCAAGGCGCTCCTCGACGACCTCTCCATGCGCTCGCCAACCCCGCCGGCGGCCTTTGTGGCTCACCCCCGGGTCTGGCTGCGCCTGGGCGAGGTACAGGGGGCGCTTGGCGAACACGGCGCCGCCGAAGATGCGCTCCTGCGCGCCATCCGCGAAGCCCGCGAAAACGCCCATCCCCTGCGCGCCAGTGCTCACAAACTCCTGGCCGACCTGGCCATGAGCCAGACCCGCTACGAAGACGCGCTGCACCACTATGAACTGGCCCGCGACCTCTTCCAGAAGACCTCGCTGGCCCGTCCCTACGTGGCCACCCTGGCCGAGATCGGGCGCTGCTCAGTGCTCCTGGGCCGTCCGCGCCAGGCCGAGGGCATCCTGCTTCAGAGCATCGACAAGGCCGAAAAACTTCAGGACAACGCCCTGCGCGCCCGCCAGCACCGCTACATGGGAGACGTCCTCACCCGTCAGGGCCGCTTTTTAGAGGCGATCGATCATCTCAAACGCGCCATGGAGATCTTCGACAACGAGGATCATCCCCGCGACGTGGTCTCCTGCCTCCAGGAGCTGGGACAAGCCCATTTTGCCGCCGGCCTCTTCGACGCCTCCCGCAACAACTACACCCGGGCACTGGCCCTGACCTCCACCCACCACCTCCACGACGAGCACACGCCGCACCTGGGCCTGGCCCGCGCGCTGGCCGCGCTGGAGAATCTTCAGCAGGCCGAACTTCACCTGGTCGAGGCGATGAGCTTCTACGGCACCCGCAACGACACCCTGCGCCGCGCCCGGGTGCAGTACCATCTGGGCGACCTCTACCTGGCCATGGGGCGCCCCACCATGGCCCACGAACACTACGAACACGTCTTCTACGTCGGCGAAGAAACCGGCCAGCGCGAGCTCGCCTTCAACGCCCTGGTGCGCCAGGCCTACGCCTGCTTCGATCTCAATGAAGACGAGGCCGCCTTCGCCGCGCTCTCCGATGCGGTGACCTTCGCCGAAGAGGTCGTGGATGAGGAACAACGGGCCGTGGCCCGCGCTCATATCATCTACCTGCAGCTGCTCGGCCGCGGGTTCAACGCCCGCGGTGAGTTCTTCTCCACGCTCCTGGTCGAGAGCCCCGGAGATCGGGTGCGCACGTCGACGGCACTCCGCGATCTCTTCCGCGCGGATGTGGCCCTGGCCCGCGGCGAGCTCAGCGAAGCCGCCACGCGCCTGTCTCGCGCGCGCCTCAACGCCGCGAGTCTGGGCAGCTACGGCCTCTTCATCCCCCTGGCCCGACGAGAACACGAGCTGGGCCAGGTCCAGGGCCGCCTGCCGAACCCGCATACCGGCAGCGGATACGCCATCGGCTCCCTGGTCCCTCCCGAGATCGGCCGGCGACGCTTTGGCGCCGGACGTATCGGCGCGCGCACGAGCTAAACCCTGCCTCGGGGGCAAAGGGCCCACCTTCACTCAGAGGATACGACGAGCCCCGGTGATCGCCCGAAAAATCGCCACCTCGTTCATCACCGCTTCGGTGCCTACCGCGGCAATGAAGAGCCGTCGCCCGCCGGCGCGAAACGCGCACACCGCCAACTCATCGGCCGTGAGCAAAGGCTGCTGACGCCGCAGCGTCTCCAGGTGCTGCTCCCGATGCTGTGGCACCACCGCCATCGTCGGCACCAGCCCGGCCAGCGCCTGCATAAAGGAGGTGGGGCAATCGGGCGACGCGGCCACCAGGCGCGCGTCTTCATCCACCAACACACAGCAGCGCAACTCAAAGTCGCGCACCACCTGGTCGAGTTGATACCCCAGCGCCAACTCCGGACGCTCGGTACGTCGCCGGCGTCGTTCCGGCACCGACTCGCCAGCTGGCGCGGTTGAGGTCTGAGGGCGATCGAGCTGATCAAAATGCACTTCCATCGCGTCCTTCCCTGGTCGCAGGTTGGTGAACATCTCACGGATACAACGCGACGAAGCCTAACAAGGGTGGCAAGGGGCGCAATTTTTTGCAGGAACCAGGCCCCGGTGTCCCTCCAAAAATGCCACAGATCACTTCCGAGGGTGCGACATCAACCGCTTCCGGGGGTGCGACATCGATCACTTCCGAGGGTGCGACAGCGACCCTCCGAAAATGGCACAGATCACTTCCGAGGGTGCGACATCGACCGCATGCCATGCGGACTTCGCACTTCCGAGGGTGCGACATCAACCGCATGCCATGCGGACTTCGCACTTCCGGGGGTGCGACATCAACCGCTTTACATGCGGAATTCACGCTTCCGAGGGTGCGACATCGATCACTTCCGAGGGTGCGACATCAACCGCATGCCATGCCGACTTCGCACTTCCGGGGGTGCGACATCAACCGCTTTACTTGCGGGATCCACGCTTCCGAGGGTGCGACATCAACCGCTTTACTTACGGACTTCGCACTTCCGAGGGTGCGACATCAACCGCTTTACTTGCGGGATTCACGCTTCCGGGATCCACGCTTCCGAGAGTGCGACAGCGACCGACGCTTCCGAGGGTGCGACATCGACGCCCCCCCAAACGACGTTTCCGAAACGCCCGGGAAGCTCCTACCCACCGTCGCTATCGTCCAAACACAAAAGCACCGGGCGCAAAGCGCCCGGTGCTCTTACTCTCCCGAAAACCTGTCGGTCTCCGTGGCTCTCTCAGCTCGCCATCGCTCAGTGCACAGGCGTCGCCCCGTCCCCCGGAGGCTGATTGAGCAAAATATCCGGCGGCAAGAGCGGCTGCTTCAGCGCTTCCTGGAACGCATCGCGATCTTCCAGGCGAAGCGCATGCGCGAGCACCTCGTCCATATGGTCCACCCACACCACCTCAAGCTGCTTGCGCACCTTCTTGGGCACCTCCGGCCAATCGCGCTTGTTCTCCATCGGCGCGATGATCTTTCGGATGCCGCCCCGCTGCGCCGCGATGGCCTTCTCTTTGAGCCCGCCAATCGGCAGCACTCGCCCGCGCAACGTGATCTCGCCAGTCATCGCCACATCGTGTTGCACAGGAATACGCGTGAGCGCACTCACAATGCTGGTCGCCATGGTGATGCCTGCGGAGGGGCCATCCTTGGGAAGGGCGCCCTCCGGGAAGTGAATGTGAAGGTCCACTTTCTGGTGAAAATCCGGACTCAACCCTAAGTTCATCGCTCGCGAACGCACGTAGCTCATCGCCGCCTGAGCCGACTCCTGCATCACGTCGCCCAACTTCCCGGTGATGATGAACTTGCCCTTACCGGGCATCACCGACACCTCGCTGACCAACATCACGCCGCCGTACTGCGTCCAGGCCACGCCGTTGGTCATCCCAACCTCGTCGCGCTCCTCAATTCGGCCCTGCGTGAACTTAGAGTGCCCCAGATAATGGGTGACCGCCCGCGCGTTGACGTTAAACGACTGGTCCTTGCCGCCCTCCACAACCTTTCGCGCGATCTTGCGGCATACCGTCCCGATCTCACGCTCCAGGTTACGCACCCCGGCCTCCCGGGTGTAGTCGTTGATCACCCGACTGATGGCGCTCTCCGTGAAGTGCACATCGACATCATCAATGCCGTTGTTCTCAAGCTGCTTGGGCACCAGATAGTGCCGCGCGATTTGCAACTTCTCGTAGTCGGTGTAGCCCGGGATCTGGATGATTTCCATGCGATCGCGAAGCGGCGCCGGAATCTGCTGGAGGTTGTTGGCCGTGCACAAAAACATCACGTCCGAAAGATCGTAATCCAGGTCCAGATAGTGATCGTTGAAGGTCGCGTTCTGCTCCGGATCGAGCACCTCAAGCAACGCGCTGGAGGGATCGCCCCGGAAGTCCGTCGACATCTTGTCGACCTCGTCGAGCAAGAGCACCGGGTTAGAGCTCCCCGCCTTGCGCAACGACTGAATGATTTTGCCGGGAAGCGCCCCGATGTAGGTGCGGCGGTGACCGCGAATCTCCGCCTCGTCACGCACCCCGCCCAGGCTCAAGCGCACAAACTTGCGGTTGATCGCCCGCGCAATCGAGCGCCCCAGCGAGGTCTTACCCACGCCGGGCGGTCCCACCAGACACAGGATCGGACCACGCGGCTTGCGGATCAGCGCCTTCACCGCCAGGTACTCAAGAATACGATCCTTGGGCTTCTCCAACCCGTAGTGATCCGCCTCCAGGGTCTCCTCGGCCACCTTCACATCCAGGCGGTCCTCGGTGTACTCGCCCCAGGGCAGACTGAGCACCCAGTCGATGTAGTTCCGGACCACCGTGGCTTCGGCGCTCATCGGACTCATCATCTTGAGCTTTTTAAGCTCCCGCTCCAGCTTCTCCTGCGCTTCCTCGGAGATGTCCTTCTGCTGGATACGCTCCTCGAGTTCATCGATCTCGTTTTTGAACTCATTCTGATCGTTGGGATCTTTAGGCATCGCACCCTGCATGTCGTTGAGGTAGTAGTCGTTCTGCGTGCGCTCCATCTGCTTCTTCACACGCGAGCGGATCTTCTTTTCAACCTTCAACAGCTCGATCTCTTCCTGCATCAGCTCGTAGAGCTGGCGCAGACGCTCGGTCACATCGAGCATCTCCAGAATCGATTGCTTGTCGCTCAATTTGAGCGCCAGCTGGGCGGCGATCGTATCAGCCAGCAACGAGGGGTCTTTGACCCGGGCGATCTCCTCGATCATCTCGCCGGGAATGCGCTTGTTGAGCTCCACATACTCGGCAAACGAAGAGCGCAACGTCTGCAAGAGCGCCTTGAGCTCGTCATCAAGCGCGGCGCTCTGATCTTCGAGCAACGAGAAACGCACCTCGAAATACTCAGCGGTCTCCAGATACTCGTCGAGTTGCACACGCTGCTGGCCGATCACCCGCACCTTCACCGTACCATCAGGCAGGCGAAAGAGCTGGTCGATGGTCGCCAGCGTGGCCACCTCGTAGATGTCGTCCTCCCCCGGCTCATTGGTCTTGGCTTTCTTTTGAGCAGCCAGCACGATCTGCCGATCGCGCTTCATCGCCTCATCAAGCGCGGCGATGCTCTTCTCTCGTCCCACAAAAAGCGGCACCTTCATCGCCGGGAACACGAGGATGTCGCGCAGCGGCAAGAGGGGAAGAGTGGCCGTCGGATCGCTACCGGTTCGCTGCTCGTTGGAAGACGCCATATCGCTCTCGTTTAAGTTCCATCGACGCGGCCCCTCGGCGAGCTGACCGCAACGTAGCTGTCAAAGATGCGGGATCTGGAACGGCGCTTACGCGGACTCGGCCGTTGTCGGGTCGAGTTGAATCTGTGCGCCACTGGCCCGATTGACCATCTCATCGGTGATCTTGAGTTCCTTCACGTCCTCTCGATCGGGCAACTCGTACATAAGATCCATCATCAAGGTCTCAAGGATCGCCCGTAGCCCCCGCGCCCCGGTCTTATGGGCCAGAGCCGCCCGGGCTACCGAACGCAGTGCCCCTTCTTCAAACTCCACCTGGACCCCGTCGATCCGGAAGAGCTTGCGGTACTGCTTAACCAGCGCGTTCTTCGGAGACGTTAAAATCTCCACCAACGCCGACTCATCCAACTCTTCCAGCGTCGCGATCACCGGCACGCGCCCCACAAACTCGGGGATCAACCCAAAACGCATCAGGTCTTCGGGCTGCAGCGTCGCAAAGAGCTCGCTGGTCGAACGATCATCGACCTTACTCACATCCCCACCAAAGCCCATCCGCTTATCGCCCACGCGCTGCGCGATGATCTGCTCCAGCCCCGAGAAGGCGCCACCGCAGATGAAGAGGATGTTGGTGGTGTCGATCTGCAAAAAATCCTGCTGCGGATGCTTGCGCCCACCCTTGGGCGGCACCGACGCAACCGTTCCCTCGATGATCTTCAAGAGCGCCTGCTGCACCCCTTCACCGGAGACATCACGGGTGATCGAGGGGTTCTCACCTTTGCGCGAGATCTTATCGATCTCATCGATGTAGATGATCCCACGGCTGGCCTTCTCCACATCGCCATCGGCGGCCTGCAAAAGGTTAACGATGATGTTCTCGACATCCTCGCCAACATACCCGGCCTCGGTCAGGCTGGTGGCATCGGCGATGGTGAAAGGCACATCCAGAATCCGCGCCAGGGTCTGCGCCAGCAGCGTCTTGCCACTTCCGGTGGGGCCAATAAGAAGAATATTCGACTTCTGCAGCTCCACCCCATCGTTATCCACCGGGCTGTCGATGCGCTTGTAGTGATTGTGCACCGCCACCGCCAGCGTGCGCTTGGCCTTCTCCTGGCCAATCACATACTGATCGAGAATCTCCTTGATCTCGATGGGCTTGGGCACATGGGCAACCCCGCCGGTGCGCCCCTCTCGCTCGACCTCCTGGTCGATGATATCCCCGCATAGCCCGATGCATTCGTCACAAATATAGACGGTGGGGCCGGCGATCAGCTTCTGCACGTCGCGCTGACTCTTCCCGCAGAATGAACAGCACAAGTTGGCGTGACCGCCGCTGCCTTTCTTCGCCATGAGATATCCTGGTGTCTCTGGTAATGCTGCGCCCACTGCCCCCGGCGGCCTGATTGCCGCAGAGATTCGGGCTCCTTCTACCCTCGAAAAACGGCGGGTTTCGAGGAGGCATTCCCCGAAACCCACCGACACACAGCTCGCATCCTAACGAGCACGCTGAGCTGACTTCAACCTCTCCAAGAATCGCCCTGCGGATCGACTCCCAAAGAGACCCCACCTTACCTTACTTTTCCGAGCGCTCCAGCCCGACCCGCGGGCTGACCACTTCATCGATCAGACCGTACTCCCGGGCATCCCCGGCGCTCATGAAGAAATCACGATCGGTGTCGCGCTCGATATTCTCCAGGCTCTGACCGGTATGGCTGGCCAGGATCCCGTTGAGCGTCTCCCGCAACTTCAAGATCTCGCGCGCCTGAATATCGATATCGGTGGCCTGACCGCTCAGCCCCCCCATCAAGGGCTGGTGAATCAAGATCCGCGAGTTCGGCAGACTAAGACGCCGCCCCGGCGCACCGGCCGCCAAGAGCACCGCCCCCATCGACGCGGCCTGCCCCAGGCAGATCGTGGACACCGGCGCCTTGATGTACTGCATGGTGTCGTAGATCGCCAACCCCGCGGTCACGCTCCCCCCCGGGGAGTTGATGTAGAGCGAGATCTCTTTGTCGGGATCGTCGCTCTCCAAAAAGAGCAGCTGCGCGATGATGGAGTTGGCGATCTGATCGTTGACCTGGGTTCCCAGAAAGATGATCCGATCTTTGAGCAGTCGGCTAAAGATGTCCCAGCCGCGCTCTCCGCGGTGGGTCTGTTCGACGACGTTGGGGATAAAAGCCATCACACGCTCCTTGCAGTGCTGCTTAACGTTTCGACACACACATCCATCGACCGCTCAACCGACGACTTATTCGGCGTCTTCCGCCTTATCGTCATCCTTCTTCTTGGTGCTCTTCTTCTTGGTCGAAGCCTTCTTCTTGGGCTTGGCCTCTTCCGCCGATGCTTCGCCCTCTTCGTCCTTCTTGGTGCTCTTCTTCTTGGTCGAAGCCTTCTTCTTGGGCTTGGCCTCTTCTGCAGGGGCCTCCTCCGCAGCGGCTTCCTCGTCGCTGGGCCACGCTACCTCCGTCAGCTCCGCGTCGGCGAGCAGCTTGGCACGGACCTTCTCCAGCAGCGCTGAGGCCTGGGCCTGGCGCATCCGGTCGGTGTTCTGGCTCACAAAAGCCCGGTACTGCTGGGCGTTGGCTCCAAGCTCGGCACCACGGCGCTCAAAGAAAGCCGTAAGATCGGCTTCTTCCACCTTGAGCTCCTCCTTGCGAGCGATCTCCATGAGCAAGAACTCACGCTTGATCTGCTCCACGACATCTTCACGAATGCTTTCCGCGATGGCGTCGACACTCAACCCGAACTGCGCCGGATCGATGCCCTGCTGAGCAAACATCTGCAGGCGCTGCTTGGCAGCGGCCTTGACCTGTTCGTCGAGGAAGCTCGGCGGCAATTCAAAGCTGTTCTGCCCCAGCAGATTCTTCATCATCGAGTCGATCGCCAGCTGCTCGGCTTCCTTCTCGCGCTGCTCTTCCAGACGCTTGCGGATCGTCGCGCGCAGCTCCAGCAGGGTCTCGCCCTGACCGGTGGTCTGCGCAAAATCATCATCGAGTTCCGGCAGCACCTTGCGCTCGACCTTGGTCACGGTCAGGCGGATCGGCAGCTTCTCACCACGAAGCTCCTCGACCGGGAAGTCTTCCTGAGCCTCGATCTCCGAGTCGACCACCGCGTCAAAAGCCTGGCCCTTGAGCGCATCTTCGATGCCCGGAAGGGTTTGCCCCGAACCAATCTCGATCTGCACACCGCTGGAGCGCATATCCTGCAGCTCGGGGTGCTCACCGACCGCCTCAAAGTCCACGGTCACGATGTCGCCCAGCTCGATGGCTTCACGGGTGACCACCGCCTCCAGCGTCGACTTGCTCTGGCGCAGCTGCTCCAGCTCGGCGTCGATCGCCTCATCGGCGATCTCGACCACGGGCTTCTCCACCTTGACGCCGAGGTAGCCGATCGGATCGATCTCCGGACGCAGCTCAAAATCCACGGTGAACTTCAGCTCGCCGCCATCACCAAAGGGCACATCGGTGACCTGAGGCACGCCCACATGCAGCACGTTCTCGGTCTCATTGAGCACTTTGTTGACGTTCTCGGTGACCAGGTCTTCGATCACGTCACGCGTCACCGCCTGACCGTAGCGCTGCTTCATCACCGAAAGGGGAATCTTACCCTTGCGGAAGCCCGGAACCTTCACCCGACCCGAGAGCTTACGCAGGGCCTTGTTGACCTGACGATCATACTCCGCCGCTTCTACCGTGATCGTCGCGCTCCGCGTCAACTCGCCAGTCTCTTCGACCTGATGTGCCATCGGCTTGCTCTCCTTAAGCAGTGCAACCGGCCCCAGAGCTCTATGCCCGGCCGGCGTGATGTTCGGGGCGCGCGACCCTTACTCGTGGCCACACACCGGGATGTGCTCGCGCGCGCCCTCGATGCTTCCAGGCGCACGTTCGTCTTTAGAGTAGAGACACCGGCTCAACACATCTTCTGGCCGGCCTCCATACGAGAGGGGGGACTCGAACCCCCACGGGTTACCCCACTGGAACCTAAATCCAGCGCGTCTACCAATTCCGCCACTCTCGCCAACGAGCCTTCGGGCTCAAATATGACAAAAGCCGAGCCGGGCAGACGCCTCGACCCGGCTTTGGCCGTCATCGCAGACAGCGCCCGCGGCGCTGTGCTGACTATCTTTATGGGCCAGGAAGGAATCGAACCTTCAACCTGCGGATTAAGAGTCCGATGCTCTACCGATTGAGCTACTGGCCCGGATGCAACAACGATGACCTTTGCTGCGGGGTGTTTCATGCGCCCGGCAGGATTCGAACCTGCGACCTACGGATTCGAAGTCCGGCGCTCTATCCAGCTGAGCTACGGGCGCTGTCTCGCAGTGCGAACCGCGAAGCGGAGGGTCTTATGCCACCCCCTCCCCGGACGTTCAAGTGTTTTCTGACACTTTTTTGTCCGATTCGATCCCAACAAAAACGCCTCATCATGCGCAGGCTGATGAGGCGTACTTTGTGCGGAATCTACTTCCAGGGTGGGCAACGGGATTTGAACCCGCGACCTCTGGCACCACAAGCCAGCGCTCTAACCAACTGAGCTATGCCCACCGTGCTCTGGCCTCCCTGTGCGGGTGGCGTCGAACAGGCCGGGACATTAATGAGCCTCCTGTAGGTTGTCAAGACATTCTTGCATCCAACTGCATCTTTTTAACCTCGTCGGCTCCTTCGGCCGGACAACCCGTTGACTTTTGGGGCGCTGGTCTAGCTTTAGGCGCGGGTCACCGACGCTACTCGCCATGGGAGCCACCTCCCGCGATACTGCATCCAATCGGGGGATCTTCTCGGATCGCACGCACGTCGATCCGGGCCTCGCGCTGCCATCACCTCTTCGCCGGGAGTCACACCATGTCCGAGCCGCCCGTTCCTACTTTACCGCGCTCCTCGGCGCCCGGCTTTCTGATCGCGTCGCCGCGTCTGGACGGATCCCCCTTTGAACGGGCGATCGTCGCCATGGTCCATCACGATCAGGAGGGCGCGATGGGCTTTATCGTCAACAAACCGCTGGAGATCGACTTCGGATCGCTCATCCAGAGCGTCAATGAAGACATCGCACGCCGCCTGACCCCGGAGAGCTTTGAGATGCCGGTCTACTTCGGCGGTCCGGTGCGTATTGAGCAACTCTGGGTGATTTACCAGCGCCTGGAGGGAATCGATGCCGACCAGGCAGAGCGACGACGTCACCTGCGCCGGATGCGCCAGGGCGATGAGGGAGAACTCACCTTTATGGAGGGCTGGTACCTGGCGGCCAGTGGCGAGATCATCGAGGGCTTTGCCCAGGGGCTGCAGCCCGGGCGCTACCGTCCCTTCATCGGCTACGCCGGTTGGGGGCCCGGACAACTCGAAGAGGAGATCGAAGAAGGCTCCTGGCTGATGCTCGACTTTGCCCCTCACAGCTTCTTCCATCCGCGGCCGGGAGCTCAGTGGGAGGAGTCCCTCGCCGAGCTCGGCGTCGACCCGGCAGCCTTCCTCATGATGGCGCGTTCGGGCTCGGCCTGACCCCCCTTCCGCGCTCTCCCCAGGGTTTTCCACAGATCTTTTCACAGGGCGATCCCGGAGCGATCTCTGACCTACCGATCGTGATCGCCCGGCGATCGCCACCGACCATCCCGCACAGGTCGGCGTTTTCCACAGGATAACCCCCTGAAACTTATGTGCTTTTCACCGGGTGCAAATTTTTCATTCGATCGCCTTCCCGGTAAAAACACGTATCAAATTATTTTTTTCCACAGCTCTGTGGAAAACTTCTCCCCAGATTTCAAAGTCCGCTTCCCTGCTAGCCGCGCCGCGTCATAACCCCTCTCCGCAGGGGCTCCTCGCCCAGAATGAACTTCCCTTTGTCAGGCCCATCCCCCATAACCTGTAGGGCCCGGGCGAGTTCGGAGGCCCCATCCGGGGACCTCTGAGATTGACGTTCGGGAGGCGGTTCCTCGTGAAGGTTGAGCCTGAGCGGAGCCGCCCCTGGCGAGGCATCTGTCTCACCTGCGATTGCCGCTGTACTTAAGTGATGTATTTCGACTTCTTCTGCCTGCAAGCGATGCCATCCATGCAAGAAATCTGGAACGCCGCCCTGCTCGAACTTCAGACCCAGCTCAATGAAGAGAACATTGAGAACTGGTTCAAGAAGTTGCGCCCCTATGAGTGCAGCGACGCGAAGTTAACTCTGCTGGCTGACGATCCCTTCGTGCGCATCTGGGTGCGTGACAACTACCTCGACCTGATCGAGGAGGCGATCGAGCACGCCGCGGGCCAGCGCCTGGAGATCGAGATCCTCGACGGCGATGGTCTCGAAGGTGAAGAAGTCGAAAACATCGACGTCGATCTGGAGCCGATGGCCGCCCGTTCGGCTCGACTCGACGAATCCGGCGCTCAGACCGCACTCTTCGACTTCGATAGCCTGGAGATCTCGGCTCCGGCTGATCTCGACGCCCTGGTGAGCGCGGCGGGCATGAACCCCCGCTACACCTTCGACGAGTTCGTCGTCGGCTCCTCCAACCAGTTCACCCACGCGGCCTGTCAGGCCGTGGCCTCGGGCAGCGGTCAGACCTACAACCCGCTCTTCATCTTCGGGGGCGTGGGCCTGGGCAAGACTCACCTGCTGCAGGCGGTGGGTATTGAGATGCTGCGTCGCAATCCGGCCACGCGCGTCAAGTACCTCTCGGCCGAGGTCTTCATGAACCAGCTCATTCAGAGCCTGCGCCAGAAGACGATGGCCGAGTTCCGCAACCAGTTCCGCCACGACTGCGATCTCCTCCTGATCGACGACATTCAGTTCATCGGCGGCAAGGACTCCACCCAGGAGGAGTTCTTTCACACCTTTAATGCGCTCTATCAGAGCGGCAAGCAGATCGTGATGACCTCCGACAAGACCCCGCAGGAGCTTCCGGGGATTGAGGAGCGTCTGGCCAGCCGCTTTGCCTGGGGTCTGATCGCCGATATCCAGCCCCCGGAGATCGAGACGCGGGTGGCGATCCTCGAAAAGAAGGCCGAAGACAGCGATCTGGAGCTGGGCAAAGATGTGACCATGCTGCTGGCGACCTCGATCCGCAGCAACGTGCGGGAGTTGGAGGGAACCCTCCTGCGTATGGTCGCGCAGGCCCAGCTGATGAATCAGCCGTTGAACACCGATCTGGCGCGCCAGCTGCTCAAGCGGATGAACATCCAGCATGAACGCAGCCTCAACGTCGAGCAGATCATCCGCACGGTCGCCTCGCACTTCGATCTGAAGGCCTCCGACATCAAGGGAAGCCGGCGCACCCGCGCGATCAGCGAGCCGCGCCAGATGGCCATGTACTTAAGCCGCAAGCATACCGGTGAGTCCTATCCGGAGCTTGGTCGGAAGTTCGGCGGTAAGGATCACACCACCGTGCTCACGGCCTTCCGAAAAATCGAAGACCTGGTGGAAACGGGCAACAATGAGTTCGCCGCCGCCATTGCCGAGCTTGAGGCGCTCCTCCTCCGCTGAGGTGGCGATCGCCTCGCCACTCAACCTCGCCGACAACCCAAGGCCAGCTTGACTTTAGGCCATCGGTGATGTTTAGTTGCCGCGCTCTGGTCCCCGGCCAAAAATGGGGACCGACGCTGCGCTCGCGCCCTTGCCTCAAACACCCCTGGTGATGCGGCCCTGCGGCGCCTTTAAATCGTAGCATTGAGAACCTGTGCACCACATACATTGAACACTTGAGGTCTAAAATGTCGAAGCGTACCTACCAGCCGAGCAAAGTTAAGCGTCGTCGTACTCACGGTTTCCGCAAGCGGATGAAAACCGTCGGCGGTCGCCTCATCGTCAAGCGCCGTCGCTCGCGCGGCCGCACCAACCTCGCCGTGACGAAGCACAAGAAGTAAGCTGAGCGACCTTGAAGCCAGTGACCGCATTGATCGCACCCTCTAACGAAGGCACGACTGCCCCAGGAGGGCCGAGATCGGACCAGCGGCTGCGAAAGTCGGAGCGTCTCTTGAAGCGCTCCGACTTTTTGCGCACTCGCCGGCGAGGTCGTCGCCATGAAGGGCGTTGGGTGGTGGTGTATAGCGCTCCCAACGCCCTGGGTCATCCCCGTCTGGGGGCGACCGTGAGCAAAAAGGTCGGCAACGCCGTCTGTCGCAACCGCTGGAAACGGCGGCTGCGCGAGATCTTTCGCCGCAACAAGTCCCAATTTGGCAACCATCACGACACGGTGATTATCGTCAAAGCGGGCAGCGACCATCCTCCTTTCGACGAACTGGTCGCCGACCTGCTCCAAACGGTGGCGCGAGCGCAACGGCCGCGTCGCCCCCGAGGAGAGCGTCGCTGATGTGCCACAAGCACGCCACATCCGAGTCCGGGGATCGCACCTTGCCCGACGTCGACGAGTCCGTCGACGACGCGCAACTCCCGGTGCGTACCAGCCCCCTGGCCAGGATGGGGATGGGCTTTGTGCGCCTTTATCAGCGGGCCCTCTCCCCTCTGCTTCCGCCGATGTGCCGTTACTCTCCGACCTGCTCCTCCTACATGATGGAGGCGCTACGGCGCTATGGCTTCTTTAAAGGCGGCTTCCTGGGCCTCAAACGCCTGCTGCGCTGCCATCCCCTGAGCCCGGGCGGCTACGACCCCGTCCCCTGATCTCCTGAATCAAGGATCGGATGCGGCGCCTCGAACGGCCGCCCCGGGCCCCAAAGAGCGAACGCGCGATGGAACAAAAACGCTTTATCCTGGCGATGAGCCTGATCACCGTCGTCTTTATCATCTGGCAGGCCGTCATGGGCCTGGGCACCGAAGCGCCGGTGCCTGAGGAAGGCGCGGTGGTCGCCGAAGAGGGCCAAGCCGCCTCGGATGACTCCGCACCGGGCACACAACCCGCTGCCAATGAGGTCGCCCCCGACGCGCAAGCGCAAGCGCAGGCGCAGGCCGAAGAAGCTCCGGTCGAAGCCGTGGAGGTCGAGGAGCGCATCGATGTACTGGCCTCCGACAGCCTCAGCGTGACCCTGAACAACCAGGGCGCGGTCGCCACCGACATCAAAGTGACCGCACCGGAGCAGTACGCCAATGAGGGCGGCGATCTCTTGCGTTCGCTGGATGCCGACGCCCCGGCCTACCCCTTCACCGTGCGCTTCAAGGCCGAGAACGTCGAAGTCGCTCCGGATGCCGGCTACCAGGTCATCGAAGACCTCAGTGAGCTTAACGAAGACGGCAAAACCTACTCCAAGCTCACCTACCGCTACACCGATCCGCGCGGGCGCTTCAGCATCGACAAGGTCTACGAAATGGTGGCTGATAAGCCCTACGTCGTAGACTTCGACGTGGTGGTGCACAACCGCCTCAAGGACGTGCGCCTGATCGACACCTTGCTCGTCGACGTCATCAACAAGGATGATCCCGACCGCAAGTCGAACTTTCTGGACTTCCGTCCCGACCAGCTGGAGGCGGTCTGCCGCACCAGCGATGACATTGAGCGCACCCTCTTTGAGCAGCTCGAAGAGACCACCACCTTTAGCCAGGTCCCGACGATGTGGGCCGGCACCGACACCCGCTACTTCCTGATCGCGACCATCCCGGAGTCCGGCGCCGAGGCCTGCGTCTTTGAACGCCTCGATGGTGACTACCTGCGCACCAACCTGACCTATGAAGGCTTCTCGATCGCGCCCAACGAGCGCTACGTCGCCAGCAACCTGCTCTACATGGGCCCCAAAGATTACGGCGTGCTCAAAGACACCGGCTACCGCCTGGAAGAGAGCGTCGACTACGGCCTGTTGACCGTGCTGGCTCGCCCGCTGCGCGCGCTCCTGGTGCTCTTCTTCGGGTTCACCGGCAACTGGGGCATCGCCATCATTCTGCTCACCCTGCTCATCAAGCTGGTGAGCTGGCCGCTGACCCAGAAGGCTTACGTCAGCGCCGAACGCATGAAGCAGATTCAGCCGCTGATCAAAGAGATTCGCGAGAAGTACGAAAACGATCAGCAGCGCCTGAGCGAAGAGACCATGAAGGTCTTCCGCGAGCATAACGTCAGCCCCCTGGGCTGCCTGCCGATGCTCCTGCAGATGCCCATCCTCTACGGGCTCTTCGTCATGATCTACAACTCGGTTGAGCTCTATCAGGCCGACTTCCTGTGGTACACCGACCTCTCGGCCCCCGATCCCCTCTTCCTGCTGCCGCTGGCGATGGGCGCGGTGATGTTCATCCAGCAGCGCCTCACGATGGTCGAGCAGGCCAACCCGCAGATGGCGATCATGATGAAGATCATGCCGATCATGTTCACCGCCTTCATGCTCTTTTTGCCCGCGGGTCTGGTGCTCTACTATCTGCTCAACCTGATCCTGGGTCTGGCTCAGCAGTACATGATCAAGCGGCAGTTTGCGGCGGCCGAAGAAGCCGACGCATCGGCCTGACGCCCCTTATCGACACTCGACGCTCCAGGCCGCATCGGGCGGCCTCATTGAAAAGGAATGGTTGCATATGGCTGACGATCAGAAGTCCAAAAGCGGTCGCCGCTCCGCCCGGGGCCGCCGCGCCCGCAAGCTCGACGAAGACAGCAAAGTCGCCGTGAGCGACGAAGGCTCGGCTCCGGCCGCTGCGTCGGCCGCCAGCACCACCGCCGTCGAAGAAGCCACCGAGAAGAAGCCGCGCCGCTCCCGCTCCAAGAAAAAGGAAGAAGTCAGCGAGGACATTGAAGAGGCGCCGGCCAAAGAGAAGGCCGAGAAGAAGCCGCGCCGCACTCGCTCCAAGAAAAAGGATGAGGTGAGCGAGGGCGCGGAGGACACTGCGGCCCAGGGAGCGCCAGCTCAAAAGGACGATGAGGAGAAGGAGGCCAAAAAGGCGAAAAAAGCCTCCTCGAAGAAGTCTTCCAAGAAAGACGAAGATGAGAGCGCTCCGAAGAAGTCCAAAAAGTCTTCCAAGAAAGACGAAGATGAGAGCGCTCCGAAGAAGTCCAAAAAGTCTTCCAAGAAAGACGAAGACGAGAGCGCTCCGAAGAAGTCCAAAAAGTCCCAGAAGAAGGACAGCGACGACGAAGAGCTCGCCGACGACGACGCCCAAAAAGAGCGCAAGAAAGAGGCGAAGAAGCCCAAGAAGGCTTCCAAGAAAGATGAGGAGACCTCCGAGAAGAAGGCTCCTAAAAAGAGCGCCAAGAAGTCCAAAAAAGAGGCCGCTCCCTCCGAAGAACCTACCGCCTCGCGACGTGGCCAGGTCCAAGACCCGGTGATTGCCCGCGGAGAGAGCTGGCTTCGGGAGCTCTTTGAGAAGATGCAACTCGACCTCACGGCCACCGGCAGCTTCGACGGCGACAACTACATCTTCAACGTCAGCGGCGCCGACACCGAGGTGATGATCGGGCGCAGCAAGCGCTCCCCGCGGGTACTTACCGGGATGCAGACCCTGCTGGCGGAATCGCTGGGACGCGAAGCCCGCTCGCAGGTTGTGATCGACATCGGCGGCTTCAAGCAACAGCGCCAGTCGCACCTGAGCCACGTGGGCGCTCGCCTTGGCGAGGCCGCCAAGAAGGTGGGGCATCCGATCCTGGTGGCGGGTCTGAGCGCCTTTGACCGTCGGGTGATCCACAAGCGCATCGGCGACATGGAAGGCGTCAACAGCGAAAGCACGGATCACGGGATCTTCCGCAAGCTCAAGATCGATCCGAGCTGACCCGGCCTCTGGCTCTCTAGCGAAAGGTGTATGATGACGGGCAGTCTGGCGCCGACGATCGCCGCCATCGCCACGCCGGCGGGTTCCGGAGGCGTGGGTATTGTGCGGGTGAGCGGGGGCCGAGCCGAAGACGTGCTACGAGGCCTGGTGCCCGACTGGCCTCGGGAGCACCCCTCGCACCTGCTGCGCCTGAGCCATCTTTATAATGGCGAGGGCGAACTGATCGATGAGGCGCTGGCCGTGATCATGCGCGGCCCCCGCAGCTACACCGGCGAAGACGTGGTGGAGTTGCAGTGCCACGGGGGGCCGATCATCCTGCGCCGGGTGCTCGACCGGGCTTTGGAGTTGGGTGCACGCATCGCCGAACCCGGCGAGTTTACTCAGCGCGCCTTTCTCAACGGCCGCCTCGATCTCACTCAGGCCGAGGCGGTGGCCGACCTGGTCAACGCCACCACCGAGACCGCGCATCGTCTGGCACTGGAGCACCTGCAGGGCTCCCTGGGCAACGCGATCGGGGCCATCGTCGAACATCTCACCGTGGCCGCGGTGCTGATCGAGGCCGCGATCGACTTCAGCCACGAAGAGCACGTCTATCAGATCGAACGCGATGAAATCGGCCGCCGGATCGACGAGGCCAGCGCCGAGCTACAAGCGTTGCGCGCGAAGTTCGATCAGGGACGCCGCCAGCGCGAGGGCATCCGCGTGGTCATCCTGGGGGTGACCAACGCCGGAAAATCCACCCTCTTCAACGCGCTCCACGGCACCGAGCGCGCCATTGTGACCGACATCGAGGGGACCACCCGCGACTTTCTCGAAGAAGAGATCCACCTGGGCGGAGCAGCACTGCGACTGATCGATACGGCCGGCCTGCGCGAGACCGAAGATCGGGTGGAAGCCATCGGCATTCAGCGTAGCCGAGAACTCGGTGAGCAGGCCGACCTGGTGTTGAGAGTCATCGACCGCAGCCGTCCGCTTCGGCCCGATGAGCGCCAGGCGCTGGAGCGCGATCGTGAGCGAGCGCGCCCGGTGGTGCTGATCCTCAACAAAATCGATCTTCCAGACGGGCGCACCGATGAGGATCGCGTCCTCTGCGAGCGTTTTGAACATCGCGTCGCTTGCGCCCTGGGCGCGGCGGTGCCTCAGGGCATCGACGCGCTCATCGCCACCCTGGCCGCGCTGGCCGAAGGGCTGACCCGTGGCGAAGGCGTGCTGCTGAGCCGCGCCCGCCATCTGCAGGGCGTGGTGGGAGCCCTGGAGGCGCTGGGGCGTGCCCGCCAGGCGCTGGATATGGAGATGGAACACGAGCTCATCGCCATCGATCTGCGCGAGGCCCTCGACGCGCTGGGCGACATCACCGGAAAAGTGCGCACCGACGACATCCTGCAGCGCATTTTCTCGGAGTTCTGCGTGGGCAAGTGAGCGCTCATCATTTTTTTTTGGCTCGTGAACAAAATTTCGCTCATCCGCGTCTAACTTCTCGACATTCACTGATGAATGACCTTCGGGAGGTTCTTGATGCGAACGCGTGCGACTCGAGCTCTTCGTTCTTGGAGAGCTCTTGCCCTGATGGGGCTTTTGCTCTCGGCACTGACACCACCGGCTACGGCCTGGGCCGATCACAATCACGTCTCCGTGATCATGATTCCGGGGCCCTTTATGACGCTGACCTCGTCGACTTCCACGACCGGGGCAGCGTTTTTTGCGCCCCTGTTTACCACGGTCAAACTCGTCGCCGATAATGGCGAGGCCTCCGAGGAGATGGTGGCATTTTTGAGCGATCATCACCTGGATCTGCAGCAGGATCTTGCCCTGGGGGGCGGTGCATCGATCGATGCGCTGGCTCACCTGCTCGACGTGCCGCAGAGCGAACGCCAGGCCTTTGGTCGGGCGCTCTTCGAGGAGCGCGAGGCGCTTCTCAACGCGTTGCAGGTCGAGCAGGTCAACGTCGAGCACGCCACGCGCTTTGTGCACGCGCTCGATCACGCGGGGGTCCGGGGGCAGGGCTGACGTTCGCTCACAGGTGGCCGAGGCGCCAGGTCGATGCTAGGCTGCCGCGCATTTGAAATTCTCTGACTCTGCACCCTCTGGCCACCCGACCTTGCTGCCGTACTCCACCCACACGTTGCGTCTTCGACGGCGCCCGAGCCCCCGGGCGATCGCCTTGCTGGTGGCCCTGAGTGCCTGGCTCTGCGCCGGACTCGCCAGTGAGGCCCGGGCTCAACCCCCGGCAGCGCTCGCCGAAGCTCCGCGCCCATCGGAGACACCGGCGGCAAGCCGCGCCTCGGAGCGTCTGCGTGACGACTTCCGGATCCACGTGGCCCCTTCGCCACACTGGAAGCCCGGCGAATTGGAGGCCTTTGAGGCGGGCCTCCGGGCGCTGCCTCGTTCTTTGAGTCGGGAGCTTAGGCACAACGAAGTGCACCTGGTCCGCCGGGAGAGCCACTGCCTCTTTGGCATGGGCCGCTACAGCCAGGCGTGTCCGACCTTTAGCAGCGATCACCGCACGTTTTACGTGTACGAAAGTCCACCGCTGCTGGGCGATGGCCCGGTGCAGGCCTACGCCGTGCTCACCGCCGACGAACAGCGCGAGCTCCAACTTCGGCGCGCGGCGGTTCATCTGGCGATGACCCTCGAAGATGGCAGTCGGGGCTGGTCGCGGGACTTTCGCTGGCAGCGCATCAACGGCTGGCACCGCAAGATGCGCAGCGGGCCGCATAACCAGGACCCCTGGGGCTATCAACGCCCGATGGGCATGCGCAGCGCGCACCTGGATCTGGTGACCTTTGCCGAAGCCTACTTCGTTCGCCCCGAAGATCTGCTGCTGGAGCGTGTTGCTGAGCCCGGGATGGGCGCTCGCCTGGAGGAGCTCGATCCGAACATGACCCTGAGCTGCCAGCACTTTACGGCCTCGCGGGCGCTGAACACCTTCATAGGTGAGATGGATCCTGCGTGGCGGGAGCCTGAACGGAGCTTGCCTCGCAGCCAGCTCTCGGGCCAATCCTGTCCGGCCTTTGAGCAATGGGCCCGCGTCGACGATCTGGCCGGGTTCGACGTGCTCCTGGCGGCCGCCACCTCTCGCCCGCAGTCGCTCTACGGACACCTGCTTTTGCACGTAAAATACAAGGGCGGCGGGCTGGTACGGAGCGAGGGTTTTGAGCCGGTGTATCAGTTTGGCGCGGTGACCGACGCCAACGTCGATCCCGTCGACTACCTGGTACGCGGGCTCCTCGGTGGCTTCCCCACGGTGCTGGAACTCAACTCCTTTCGAGGCGTCGATCGCCTGATTCTGCAATACGAGCAGCGCAACCTTCGTCGCTACTCTCTTCAGCTCAGCCCGGAGCAATCCCGGCGGCTCTTGGAGCGCATCTGGGAGACCGAACGCCGTGTGCGCTACCCCTATCGCTTCTTGAGCGATAACTGTGCCTCGTTTCTGATCGATCTGATGGAGCCCGCTCTGGAGGTGGATCTACCCCGGGAGCGCTCCGGCATTGTGATGCCCACCGACGTTCTCGATACCCTGGCTACCATTGAGAACGGCGCGCAGGGGCGGCTTCTGATCAAGCGCCCCGACACCCTGCGTAGCGGTCGGGAGGTGGCCCGAGAGGCCGCCCAGACCCGGCGCGCGCTGATGATGAGCCTGGCCGACGCCATCGACGCCGACCGAACCCAGCGCGAAGACTTTGATATCCTTCTAGACGCCCTGGAAGCCCCGGAGCCCGAGGTTCGCGCCGGCGCCTACACTCGCCTGGAGGCGCTCTTTGACGCGCTGGCGCAGCGCCATCCCGACCGGGTCCAGATGCTCCTCGACACGCTCTACAACAGCGTGTTGGTGGAGCGTTTCTACATGGACAACGCTCACTACGCCCGGCGAGCGCTGCTTTACGCGGCTCAGGGCCCGGGCCCGAAGCTAAGCCTGGATGAGATCCTGGAGCGCCGCCGCCAACTCTACGAAGACGAAGATCTGGTCGCCCGCGCCGAAGCGCAGGCGCACTGGGCAGCGCATACCCGGATCACCCTGGACCCATCGACGGTCGCCTGGTCCCCCGATCAACAGGCGGTACTCGACCAGGAGGCCCGCACCCGCCAGACCTACCTCAAGGCCCTGCAGACACAGTCCGCCTTGATCGAGAGGCATCTTCCCGACTGGGACGGGGTGGCCTTTCTGGACGCCCGTGCTCAGGACTATCTGGAGCGTATGCAGGCGCTTGATGCGCGCTCCTGGCGACCTTCGGGGCGTCATCGGGTGCGCCTCTCCGGCGCGACCAACACCGGGATGCGTGCCAACCTCCAGTTCTCTTACTCGACGATCGAAGATCGCCTGGGCGAGGTACGCCAGCGAGGGTATCGGGGCGATATTGAGTCGCGGGTGCTGGGGCTGGACCTGATCGCGGAGCCTGGCCCCGATCTTCAGAGCTCGCTGGAGAGCCTGCAGGCCGAGCTGGTGCTCTTCAGGTATGCCAGCCTCCAGCGCACCTATGGTGCGGTGCGGCGCAGCCTCCTGGATGCCCTGGGCTGGGGACTAGATCTGCGCCTGCGTCACGACGGACGTCGCGACCTCTACTACAACCTGACGCTCTCGCCATCTCTGCTCCTGCCGATCTGGCGAGCCCGGGACGACGTGAACCATCTGGTGGCGGGCCTGGGGATCCACGCCGCGCTCGACGGGCATCGCTCCACCGCGCTGCTGGGTGGCGCCGAGCTTCAGCTGCGCGCCCAGGTGCACCTGTTTGGCAGCTACACCAACGTGCTGCGCCTCTGGGCAACCAGCGCCCAGGTGGCGAGCCTGCCCGGCGGCTGGCGCTACGACCTGCACGCCGGCGCCGCCGCCGAATTCCGGCTCTGGGAGTACGGCGAAACCCCGCTGGTGGCCGGCCCCTTTATCGATGCGCTCTTCACCAACCGCGACTATCGCCCCGAGAGCGCCGACGAGGCGTATTTTTCGAGCTGGCGGGCCGGGGTACGGGTGGAACTCCCCTTTTAAGAGCGCGCCCCTGTTTCACGTGAAACTCGTGTAAAACGATCGTTTTACGCGCCTTTATCGCCCGTTCAGCGCTCCCGACTGTCGATCATGATGGTCACCGGCCCCTGGTTGGTCAGCGAGACGTTCATCATGGCGCCAAAGCGACCGGTGCCCACGGTGATCCCACGCGCCCGCGCCCGTTCGACAAAGGCCTGATACATCGCCTCGGCCGGCACCGGTGCCATCGCCCCGGTGAAGCTCGGGCGACGTCCTCGCCGCGTATCGGCGTAGAGCGTGAACTGGCTCACCACCAGCAGTTCGCCGCCGATGTCCAGCAGCGAGTGGTTCATCTTGCCCTGCTCGTCTTCGAAGATGCGCAGATTCACGACCTTCTCAAAGACGTAGTCCAGATCGCTCTCGTCATCACCCTGACCACAGCCAAGCAAGACCAGCAGCCCCACGCCACACTGGCCGATCACCTCGTCCGCAACTTCCACCCGGGCCTGACTGACGCGTTGAATCAATGCTCTCATATCACTCCTGATTCGTGTTCATGCACTTACTTCCCGGCCCCGAAACGCTACTCGGCGGCTGCGGGCTATGTTACCTTTCGGAGGCTTCCTCCAGCGGTTCCCCCCCGACACATCCTCCCCCGGCACGGTCCCCATGCTCACGCTCGATACCCTCAACGCCATCTCGCTGACTCGTCGACCGATGGGCCAGGTTCTTTTTGCAACCGGTGTCCTCTCGCCAAACTTCAAGAATCCGCTAACACGCACCCACATCACCATCGAGGGGTTTGAAAAGCTACCCACGGATCGGCCGGTGATCTTCGCCATGAACCATACCGATCGCTACAACTACTGGCCTTTTCAGTGGCGACTCTGGCGTGATCATCGGATGTTTACCACCACCTGGGTCAAGGGAAAGTACTACAACAACCCGGCGATTCAGGCCTTCATGATCAAGATGAACAACCTGGCGGTGCCCTCCCGCGGGTACCTGATCACCGCCGACGCCGTGCAGTTGCTGGGGCGGCCGCCGGCCGAACGGGCCTACCGGATCGTGCGCCAGGCAGTCGACGCCGGCAGCACCGACACCCGCACCCTGCGGGAGCGGGCTGCCGAGGAAGGCGTGCTCGCCGATGTGGTCGCGCTGCTCGATACCCCGCGCGATCTCCTGGGACTGAACTTCGATCCCCAGACCCATAACTATCTGGAGCGCATGAGTGAGCTCTTCAAGCAGATGATGAATCGCTTTGTGGAGCTCAACGAGGAGGCGTTCGCGCTGGGATTGCACGTGCTGGTGTTTCCCGAGGGCACCCGCTCGATCCGCCTGCAAGAGGGGCGCACCGGGCTGGCACAGATGGCGTTGCGCATGAAGGCCACCGTGGTGCCGATCGGCTGCAACGGCTCCGATCTGGCCTATCCCGGAAACAGCCCCCTCTCCAGCGGTGGCACCATCGTGTACCGCATGGGCGAACCTCTCTCCCCCGAGGGGGCGCTAAAGCCCTTTGCAATTGAAGACGACTACACCCCCTTTACGCTGGAGGCCGAGCGCGCCCATGCGGAAAAGTTCCGGGGGATGACCGACCTGGTGATGGACCGCATCAACGAGCTTCTCGACGAGCGCCACCAACGCCAGGAAGGCGCCGAGGGTAAGGTAAAGGGCGCCAACCGTTTCATCTGACCACGCGAACATACCTTGCCCTTTGCACCTCCGAGGGTGGGACATTTCCCAATCATTGACGCACTTTGGGAGCATCCGGGGGTGGAACATATCTCAAGCATTGAGGCACTCTGAGGACGTCCGGGGGTGGGACATTTCCCAATCATTGACGCACTCTGAGGACGTCCGGGGGTGGGACATTTCCCAATCATTGACGCACTTTGGGAGCATCCGGGGGTGGGACATCCGCCCCCGTTTCAGGCCTCGAACGGACGTCCGGGGGGTGGGACATCCGCCCCAGTTTCAGGCCTCGAACGGACGTCCGGGGGGGGGGACATCCGCCCCCGTTTCAGGCCTCGAACGGACATCCGGGGGTGGGACATCCGCCCCAGTTTCAGGCCTCGAACGGACATCCGAGGGTGGGGCATCGAACCTGTATTTGAACTCACCACATCACGAGTACATCGACGTGATCTGGCCGGCGTAGCGCTCGAGAATGACGCGACGTTTGAGTTTTCGGGTCGGGGTAAGCTCTCCGCTTTCCTCGGTGAACTCGTCGGGCAGGACAACGAAGCGTTTGAGCGTCTCGGCCCTGGCGAGTTTTTGATTGATATGGTCGATATGAGCCTGAATATGGACCAGGAATTCGGGATGGTCAGCGAGTTCGCGGAGGTCGGTGGGTAGATCATGCTGGCGAGCGAAGTCGGCGGCGAGTTCCGGATCAAGGGTCAGGAGAGCTGCGAGGTATTTGCGTCCCTCGCCGACGACGAGAGCCTGGCTGACGATATCGAGTTCGCGGAGTCGGCTTTCGATCGGAGCCGGAGGGATGTTCTTGCCCCCGGAGGTGATAATGAGGTTCTTCTTACGGTCTGTGATCGTTAAAAAACCGTCGGCATCCAGGCTGCCAATATCCCCGGAGTACAACCAGCCATCGACCAGCGTTTCGGCGGTCTTCTCCGGCTCGTTGAAATAACCCATAAAAACATTGGGGCCCCGGACCAGGATCTCGCCATCATCGGCGGTCATGATGTCGACCCCTGGCACCGCGCGCCCGACCGTTCCGAACTTGCTCATCCCGGCGCGGGGGTAGTTCATGGTGGTCGGGCCGGAGCCCTCGGACTGGCCGTAGATCTCGCGGATAACGATGCCCAGGCTCATAAAGAACTCCAGCACATCATCACCGATGGGAGCCGCGGCGCTGATGGCCAGGCGCAGGCGATCGAGCCCCACCTGTGCGGCAACGCGCTGGAAGAAGAGCCGACGAGCCACGCGGTAGCGCAGCGCGCCTACCCCGCGGGGAGCACCGTACTTGACGATGTCATGGCCGGCCTCCACCCCAACCTCCCGCGACCAGCGCACGACCGCGGCCTTCACACCGGTGGCCTCATTGAGGCGGGGTTCCAGCGCCGCCCGGAACTTCTCCCAGACCCGGGGCACCGCGAAGAAGAGTGTGGGCCGGGCCTCCACCAGGGCGTCCCGCACCTTGTCCACGCTCTCGGCAAAGTAGACTGGGTAGCCCAGCGTCAGGGCCAAGTGAATCGAGAACATCTGCTCGGCGATATGTGAGAGGGGCAGATACGAGACCACACAGTCCCCGGGTCCCCCCCGGGTGTCGCCGGCCAGCACATTTCCCACAACATCGAAGGCCATGTTCGCGGTGATCGCCAGGTTATTATGGCTGAGCATCACCCCCTTGGGCGCTCCGGTGGTCCCGCTGGTGTAGATGAGTGTGGCGAGCTCATCTTCCTGGATCTCTTTAATACGCTGATCGACCTCGGCCTGATGGCCGGCGCCCCCTGCCAAAAAGTCCTCCCAGCTGACCACACGTGGATCGTCGATCGCGTCAGCCTCGCGGATCATGACGACCTGGCAGAGGTGCTCAAGCTCATCGAGGATGGAGCGGGCTTTCTCCCATTGCGCAAGATCGGCGAGCACCAGCACCCGGGCCCCGGAGTGCTTGGCGATGTAGGCCATCTGTTCGGCGCTATCGGTATGGTAGATACCGGCGGGCACGTTTCGGGCGATCATGGCGCCGACGCTGGCGATCACCCACTCCGGGCAGTTAAACCCGCAGATGTTGATGCGCTCACCGGGCTCCAGGCCCCGTGCGATGAGCGCCCCGGCAAACGCGCGGGCCTTCTGCCCGTACTCCGCCCAGCTCCAGGAATGCCAGGCATCCCCCTGCCGAAAGTACAGGGCCGGTTGCCCGGCACGCGCCTCCACCTGCGTTACGAAGCGATCGATCACGGTATCGCGCATCTTTTCCTCCACGAGGTCGATGAGGGGGCTGGCCAGCGGAGCCTTCGAGCTTGGTGTATGAGGCCGAGTGTACTGCTCGAGAAGCTCCGGTGCCAGCAAAGGCGGGGGGAAGATCGCACGGGCATTTCGCCGCGCTACAACACGAGATGGCGCTCCCTCGGTCAGAAGATGGCGCTCCCTCGGTCAGGCCATTTGAGCCTCCGGAAAAGCAACATCACCCGCGCTACAACACGAGATGGCGCTCCCTCGGTCAGGTACTTGAGCCTCCGGCGGAGCCCCCCCCGGCACGGAATCAGGTGGGCATCGGCGAGGAACGCGAGTCGCCAGGCAACAAAAAACCCCGAGGCCGCAGCGGGTCTCGGGGTTGCATGCTCAGCGGGTCATCCAGGATGAGCCGGCGGCGCCACTTTAGCGCACCAGCGTCAGATCCCAGCCCAGCAACGCGCCTTCATCGGTGCCGGCATGGTCGACAACCTTAAGTGACCAGTTCCCCTCGGCGCTCAGGCCCACAAAGTCCGTGAGGTGATAGGTCTCAAAAAGATCGGCGCCGGCCTGGCCATTGGCTTCGCGCAGCACCACCGAATCCCCCGAGGGGTGAATCAGCTCGATCGACAGATCGCCCACGTAGGGATGGGTGATGAGCACATCCACGCTGGCTGCAAGGACGTTGGAGGTACCGATCACCTCAATGGTGCTCAGCGCACCCTGAGGATCGTTGTCGGGGATGGCCACCTCTTCTTCGCTGCTGAAGCGGGCGGGCTCCCCTTCGCAGAGCGGCGAATCGATGCAGGACTCATCGGCGCAGCTAAGCGTTTCGCCGCAGACCGGATCGGGCTCCGGCTCTTCAAACACCGGCAGCTCCGCGGCACGGGCGCTTAAGAACTCCTCGACGTACCGATACGAGATGTAGCCGTAGCCGTCGGGCATACGCTCATCGGCGTGATCGGTGCCCCAGCTCCCGGTGCCCCAGCTGTTTTTAAAGATGAAGAAGCCCGACTCGGTCAGGGGCTCGCCACTTTCATCGAGCATCACCTGGCCATTCTCATCGACGCGCTCCACGCTCAGGGTGTCGTCCCAGCCCACCAGCAAAAAGGCGTGGCCGGCGCGCTTCTGGCGGCTGGCGGTCTTATCAGCCTCATTGGGGTAGAGGACGTATCCCTTGCGGGCGTACTCCCGGTTGGTGGGCAGGCTGGAAGCACCGTGATTCCAGGCCTGGTAGTAGAAGTCACCACCGACCACCACGGCGGTGCCCTTGTTCTTCATCACGGCCTTGATGTCACGCTCCCGTGTGGAGAGCCAGCGACTGGTCGGGAGCTTCCACTTCGGTGCCTCAACCGCCTCTTCGGGAGGGTGGCCGTTGGTGTGACACTCGGTGGGGCGATCGGCCTCGGAACCCACGCAGCGCTCGTCGTTCGAGGCGCCCCAGGGACGCGACTCATAGGGCCAGTACGCCTCTTCGACGACGCCGTACTCGCTGATCGCCTGGAGGTTGTAGCGCGAACTCGACCCGGACGTATTGGGGAAGGAGCCCACCTCAAACTTCGCCGACCACTGAAGGTACTGCTCGGAGAAGTCTTTATCAGGGTAGGTGCCCTCCTTGATGTAGAGGTGCTCCATCAGCGCGACGGCGGCAAAGATGGAGCAGACCCCGCGGCTGCCCTGGTTGGCCGTGGGCGATTGCTGCTCGATCAGATCGTAGAAGGTCGGCGCGAAGACCTCGTCACCTTTGGCCTCGCCGGGCAGCGTGGCGTTATCGGGCGCCCCCTCCATCAGGGTATCAAGATTCTCCAGCGGCGGCGCGAAGAGCTCGCCATGGTCGGGGTTCGCTCCCTCGACATCCACGCCTTCGCCACAGCCGGCCAGCACCAGGCTTGCGCCCAGGGCCACCCACCACCACTGTCGGGTATTCTTCGCCATAAAAAGTCTCTCAAGAGTCAAGATGCTGCGGGTTTATCAGAGGCGCACAGGCCAGGGGCACAGAGCAAAAGCCCCATGACGCCGTGCGTCGATTCCATACGGAGTACCGCGCAGCTTAATCAATACTTACAAGCATTTGCAACCACTTCCCTACATGCTCCTACCCCTTCGATGAACTCTTTGCGCAAGGAAACGCGCATAAACGTTCCAAACGTTTCAATCTTCCCTCATTGGCCTCTTAATCGTTTCAAATCCGAAACATTTCTGCGCTCTTCCCTCTCCGGGGGTGGCGCATCCTTCGCCCGAACTCGCCATTTGAGCGCGTCTGCCCGGCCTCATCCCCCCTCCGGGGCGATCTCCGAAGACGCTGGCACAGACGTTGCGATACTCTTCCCCCAGATGGAGCGCACCTTGCGCCCCCCTCTCTAGATACGCATCCACCAGATACCCCACGCCGGGAGAAGCTATGAGCGTCAAAGACCTGACCACACGCGAAGAGATCGAGGCCATCATGCAGCCGGGCGGCCCACCGGTCCTTATCGACTTCTGGGCCGGCTGGTGTGGCCCCTGCCGCATGATGGCCCCTCAGTATGAAGAGGCCGCCCGGCAGATGGCCGACTCCCCGGTCGCCTTTTACAAGCTGGACACCGAGACCTACCCCGCGCTTGCGCAGGCCTTTAACGTGCGCAGCCTCCCGACGGTGATGGCGATCCAGGACGGGCAAATTCAGGAAGTCTCCATCGGAGCTAAAAATGCTGCGAACCTGGTGAGCCTTGCTCAACGGATCAATCCTGACCGTCCGCCCGGATTCTTTAAGCGCCTTTTCGGCGGGTGAGCCCGATGATGGATGCGCCACCCCCGGTCAGATATGGGCCGCATAATTAGCGGACGATGTCCTTCCCTCGGTCAGACGTGGACCGGTCGGACGTGGGCCGCATAATTACGGACAGATGCGCCACCCCCGGTCAGACATGGGCCGCATAATTAGCGGGCGATGTCCTTCCCTCGGTCAGAATGTCGCGCGCGTAAGGGCGACCTCGGCCCGCCCTCTTTTTGAGATATCTGAGATCTCTGTGCGCGTCGGCAAAGAGGGCTTTCGGGCAAAGAGCTGCCGCGCAGACTTACCATCAACGATGATGATGGATACCTTCAAAAAGCGCTTCTTTACCAGGGCTGGCGTGTGCCCATTCGACATGAATCCCCCCACGTTGATGAGACCTTAATGATGCCTTTGCTTCGCCGCCTGAACTCACCGCTGGCCGGATTGCTTCTCTGCAGCACCTTCCTGCTGAGCACAGCCTGTGATCGCGCCGCCACCTCAAGCCCCCCGGCTTCCGCTGAAGCCTCCAGACCGGCCGAATCCACAGCAATCACACCCCGTGAGAAGGACTCCGCAACCGATGCCCCTCACCAGGAGGACGTGGCCAGCGCGCAACCGATGCCCGAAGGCTGGCGTGCTGTCGCGACCGAGGAATTAAATGATTCCCAGCAGGCGCAGCTTCAAAAAGCCCGGGATGCCCGCGACACCCTGGCCAGCACCCTGATGGGACGCGTCCTCAGCGTGGTTAAAGAGCAGGGAGCGCCCGCCGCGGTGGAGGTCTGCCACAGCGAAGCCAGCGAGCTGACCGCCGGTGTGGGCGAGCAGCACGGGGTGACGATCGGGCGCAGCTCCGACAAGTTGCGCAATCCCGATAACCAGGCCCCGCCGTGGGCAACATCCCTGGTCAACCCGCAGGGCACCCCCGGGCTGGCGGTCGGTCCCGGGGAGCAGCTGGGGATGCTGGCCCCCATTCGCATCGCCCGGCCCTGCCTGACCTGCCATGGAGAGCGCGAATCGCTTGCACCGGACATTGCCCGTAAGCTCGAGGACTACTATCCCCGAGACCAGGCAACCGGCTATGCCGAAGGCGATCTTCGAGGATGGTTCTGGGTAGAAGTCCCGCCCCTGGACTCGTAATTCGCAGCGTCTCTTGTGCCACGATGTTCTACCCCCGGTCAGACCTGTTGGGCGCCTATCAAGACCGAGGGGCGTCATGCGTTGTCCGTGCCCTGAGCGCCGCATAGAAGGGCAAAACGCTCAAACACCGCCGGTCGCCATGGACTCCGTCGCACCAGCGGGTCCCCTGGCGAGCACCATCGTCGGGGCGGCGCCAGGGAGCAAATCCCCGACCTCGCAGGCCGCGGATTCGCAGCGATAGAGGGTCTGCAGGGCCTCCAGAGAAGTCTCCCCTGGCTCCGGCCCGTCACACAGATGCCGCACCGCTTCCACCAGTAAACGCGCCGATACGTACTCTCGCCGCGCCAGATCACGGGCCGCGATCAAAGCGGCCATCCCGGCGTCGCTCCCGGCGTACCCCTCCGACTCTACCGACACCCAACTCCGAAGCGCGCACGCGGCCTGTCGGGCCACATCAACGCGGGCGTCGTGCACGAATTCGCGCTGGCACACCTCGACCGCCCGCTCCAGCTGTGCCAGGGCCACCTCCAGCGATCGTTCTACAAAATCGCCGGGGCAGACCCCGCAAAACGCGCGATTCATCGTCTCTTCAAACGCGGCTCGACGCGGAGAGCCCGCAGCCTTGAGAGCGTAAAAGCGCATCTGCATCATCTCGAAGAGTTGCCAGTAGCCCTCCTCGGCCCCTGCTTCTGCCTGATCCAGCTCTTCCATCCCACGATCGGTGACGCCGCCGTCTTCGCGCAACGCCTTGAGTGTTTCCTCAAAACGCTGTGCCGCCTGCTCAAGCAGCGACGCGCACAGCTCGAGACTCCCCCGCGCAACGGGGTGTTCAACATCCAGCGCTTCGACCACCTCGCGAGCGTGCCTGAGCCTGGTAAGCAACCTCGAATCAAACGACATCTCCTTCATGGTTCGCTCCATCCGTAGGTCTGCACGCACCCTATACGCGCGCACAGACAGTGCACAAAGGCGTCCCCCCTACTGCCATGATGGCGGGGACCCGAAACATTGACCTGCTTCTAGCGATGAAGGCCGAACATTAATGAGAAGTTCGCAGAGGTTCAAGGCATCGTGACCTGAGGTCGCCACCGACAGCAGCGTCTTAACGCCCCCACACGCTGACTGCCGAAGCCATCTTCGGGCATGTCGCGCATGATTCACTCCACATCCGAGGGTCGCGCATTTTAACATCCGAGGGTCGCGCATTTTAATATCCGAGGGTCGCGCATTTTAACATCCGAGGGTCGCGCATTTTAACATCCGAGGGTCGCGCATCCGCGGCGATTTCGCTTCACCAACACCGAGCTGCAATCGAAGTTCAATCGCCAACGAACACTATTAATCGCTCGATCGCGTGAAGTGATATTTCTTTCACCTCGCGCGATGCGATGGCATACTCTCTTTATCCAAACCCCAACCATGAGGTGCTTTCGCTATGACGCAGCCCCCGGTCGATGCTTCTTCGTCAGCCCCTTTCGTCAGCGTTCCTCAACCCGCCGGTGTGCCTATTTTAGGCAATCTTCCGGCCTTTAAACGCGATATGCTCAGCGCCCTGATGGCGGCGTTTCGAGAGCACGGCGATAAAGTGCGCTTTAATCTGCTCAGCCGGCAGGCACTCTTTCTCGCGCATCCCGACGACCTCAACCATGTGCTGATCCGCAACAACCGCAACTTCACAAAATACACCCGCGGCTATCGCGTCATGCGCCAGCTGCTGGGCAATGGACTGGTCACCAGCGAGGGTAGCTTCTGGTTACGGCAGCGGCGCATCGCCCAGCCCTCATTTCATCAAAAACGCATCAACGCGTTTGCTGAAACCATGGCTCGGGTCGCCGAAGACCGGGCGCACAACTGGGAACAGCTCCTTAAAAATAGCGGCGATGGCGCACCCCCGGTCATTCAGCTCAACGCCGAAATGGCTCGAATCACCCTGGATATTGTGGGCTTTACCCTCTTGAGCACCGAACTCTCCAGCCACAGCGCCCGGGTCAACACCAACCTGGCCTTCATTCTTAAAGAGGTCACCCGCCGCATTCGCGTCCCCTGGTCGCTCCCGCTAAGCGTGCCCACTCCGGGCAACAACCGGGTCAATCGCGCGATCGCCCGACTCGACGCAGTCGTCGAAACGATCATCTCTCGCCGACGCCACAGCGCTGAGAATCCCGAAGACCTCCTGACCATGCTCATGGAGGCCCGCGATGAAGATAGCGGCGAGGGAATGACCGATGCTCAGCTGCGCGACGAGGTGATGACGATCTTCCTGGCGGGATTTGAAACCACGGCCACCGCGTTGACGTGGACCTTTTACCTGCTCTCGCTTCACCCCGAGGCCATGGCCGCGCTCCACGCCGAGTTGGATCAGGTGCTGGAAGACGGTCGGATGCCCACGCTCCAGGATCTCCCGCGCCTGGAGTGGACGCGTATGGTCATTGAGGAAGCGATGCGACTGTATCCGCCGGTCCCCATGCTCGCACGTACTGCGGCCGAAGATGACGTCATTGGCGGCGTTGAGGTCCCGGCGAAGACTTTCATCATCCTCAGTCCTTATATCACCCACCGACACCCGGCGTTCTGGGACGAACCGGAGGTTTACAACCCGGAACGCTTTCGCGATCCGAAAGCCGATCGCCCCCGCTTCGCCTACTACCCCTTCCTGGGCGGCCCGCGTCAATGCATCGGCAAGTCATTTGCCATGATGGAAGCTCAACTGGTGCTGGCGACCCTGGCCCGGCGCTTTAAGCTCGAGCACGCCGCCAGCACCCCGGCACAACTCAATGTCACAGTCACGCTGGGAGCTCAGGGCGACATCCCGATGAAGCTCACCCGACGCTAATCCCGACAGCTCCCTTTCAACGGGGCGATGCCCGGCCCATACGCAGATATTTCCCTTCCAACAGGGCCGGGGCATCGACAACATCCTCACCGCTAGATGTTCCACCCTCGGACGCGCTCAACGCCCCACCCTCGGACACGAAAAAATCAACCTTTTAAACACCTTAGAACCAACAACCGCTGCATAATGTCCCACCCTCGGACGCACTCAACAGCGCTCAATGCCCCACCCTCGGACGCACTCAACAGCGCTCAATGCCCCACCCTCGGAGGCTCAAAAGTCACTCGATGTCCCACCCTCGGACGCGCAAATAACCACACGATGTCCCACCCTCGGACGCGCTCAACAGCGCTTCGCCCGTTCTAAACTTCCGGACTCACTCGCCCTTCAACTCCCCGGCCAACATGCCAAGCTGCGGTTTGAGAAGGCTAAGCTCCTGAAGGCGCCGCTCCCCATCTTCACTCAGAAATGGACGCATCAGCCCCACCGCATGACGGGGGCTCACCCGCACCCGGCCGTGAGACTGTCGAGCCAACGCCAGGATCATGTACGTGCCGTAGAAGAGCCAGGCGGTGTCCGCGGCGTTCACCTGGCGATCCACAATTCCCCCCTGTTGCCAGCGCTCAATATTCGCGGTGAGCAACCCGACGACCCGTTTCTGATAAGGCAGATAGACCTCGCGTACGTCTGACTCATCAAGTTCGGCCAGAACCAGGAAGATCATCCGCGCCAGATCCTCACTGCTCTGAAGCAGCCGCGTATAAAACTCCATGCAGCTGACGATGGCCTCCACCGGATGCTCGTAATGCTCGTCGAGAATTCGCTCCAGACCCCGGCTGAGTTTGCCGGCCGTGTGCTCAATGGCCGCAATGAAGAGCTCTCGTTTGCTGCGGTAATAGCGGTAGAGCAACGCCTCGGTCACCCCGGCTTGCTCGGCAATCCCTTTGGTGGTGGCACCATGATACGTCGAACGGGCAAACACGCGGATCGCGCTCACCAGGATCTGTTGCTTTCGCTCCGCTGCGGGAAGTCGACGGGTGGACACGATGAGACGCTCCCGAAAAGAGGGGGGGACATTGAGGTGATTTTAGAGGGGTCACACAGGGTTAGCCCACGCGTCAAGCCGGAGCTACCCCGAAGACCGGCGCCCCTTGCCTCTCGGCGATCCGCTCTCTATGCTCGTCGGGCCCCCTGCCCTGAAACGAGCCTCGACGATGCCTGCACAGCTTTCTCCATCCCACCGCGCGCTGACGCTTATGGCGGCCTTCTGGCTGACCCTGGCCGGCGCGCTGGTGCTCCTGGCCCCCGCCCAGGCCTGGGGATGTGCACCTGAGGCCGCCGCGTCTCAAAGCGCCGAAGGCGCTGAACGCTCGGACGATACCGAGCTCACCGACGACGAGCACCACAGCGCCCAGGACGACTGCTGCCCGGGAGAGCTGGCTCACGGAGAATGCGCCGCCGACTGCGACTACTGCGGCTGCTGCGGGCATATGGTCGGGGACGTCGGCTGGACGCTTGCGCTGAGCCGCTGCCCGGCCGCCATCGAACTGATGGTGACGACCTCCCAGACCTCCGAGGGGCACGGCACACGCCACTTCAAGCCTCCCCAGGCGCTGGCCACTTACGCCTGAACTTCTCCAACATTTCACTCACTCATCCGGGTGGAAGACCTGCGCCTTTGCGGGCATCCCTCCCATCTCGCCAGCAGCGTAACCTGCGCTCAGGCGGCGAGTTTGGCGTCGTATGCCGTCTGAGGGGTGCCGGATCCGCCACAAGCTGTGGCGCGCTCCACCCCCGGAGACTTGATGATGCACCTACGACTCGCGGCGATCGCCGCGTGCGCGTTGGTGGCCGGTGCAACTTTGTGTCCGAGCCAGACCCGCGCACAAGAGCCCCCAACGCCGGGACTCTCTCAGATCCTCCAACGCGCACATTGCGTCGCCTCAACCACCCATGACGCGGGCTTCGCAGAAGATGCCGCCCGCGGCCAGGTCGCCGCCGCCGAGCGGCTGCTAAGCGGCGCCCCGGAGCTCTCGCTGCACTCCGGTCCCCGCTTTCGAAGCAACGCCGACTCCAACGTCCCCGAGCTCGATATCGGAGCAGAGATCGGCCTGGAGCTGGGGCGCCCCGGCGATCGTCGCCGGCGGCGAACCCTCGCCAAGGCTCACCTGCACCTGTCGCGCGAAGCACACCGTGCCGAAAACGCCGCCTTTGTACATCGCGCGCTCCGACTCTACGTCCACGCAGCACTCGCCCAGGAGCGCGCCATACAGGCCCGCGAACGCCACGCCCTGAACGCCCAACTCGCCAGCGCTGCCCGGGCCCAGTCCCACACCGGAGACGCGGGCGCGCTTGATGCGGAGCTCGCTTCGCTGGCCGAGGAACGCTCCCAAGCACAGGCCGCCGGCCTGGAAGCCACCGCGCGGGCCGCCACGCGAAAACTGCAAAGCTCATTACAACCCACCGAAGAGGCAGAACTCCCCGGCGTAAGGATCCCCAAACGCACGTTCTTTCGAGAGCTTGCCGAGGCCCTGGAGCAATCAGACGGCACTTCTCTACGCGCCGACCTGCTCGCCAGACATCTGGCGGAGCTACAAGCACGCGCTCACGTGACTCGCGCCCGCCGCTGGCCAGGTCTACGCATCAGCCTGGGAGCGCAACGCGAAGGCACTGAGGCGCTCGCTGCCCACCTGGGCCTGGGGTTTGCTTTTGGCTCCACCGCCCAGCGCCGAGCCGAGGCCGACGCCCTGGAGGCGGCCGCCTCCCGCGCCCGGAGTGCGCGTAAGCTCGAGCTCGAACGCCAGCGCTCCCGGGGGCAGGCACTATCCCTGCTGCTCCGCGAGCTGCTCCATGAACTCGCTCTCGTTGAGCAAGACCTGCTCCCTCGTCACCGCTCCCTTCGCCGGCGCTACGCCGACGCCTACCGAACCGGCGCTCTTCCCCTGAGCACATTGCTTCTCCATGAACACGAGTTTCTGGCGACCGAACAAGCGCGCCAGATCCTGCTCGGTGAACTGCTCCACACCAGCGTCGACGCGCTCGAATGGCTTGAATTCTCCTGGCCCCAGGCCTCATCTCCCCGGGAGGCATCATGCGGACTTTAATCTCTCTCCAGCTCCCCTCAACATCGCGCTTCCCCGCAAAAAACAGGGGGAATGTCCCACCCTCGGATGTGCACGATACCTCTACCTTACTCGGAAATGTCCCACCCTCGGATGTGCACGACACCTCTACCTTACTCGGAAGTGTCCCACCCTCGGATGTGCACGATGCCCCTCACTCGCTGGAGCAACTCGTTCATGAAGCACCCCACTCAGTGCCGGTAGCGCCCCTGATTCGAGCATCACAACGCATCTCCCGGCATCACTCCCCTCCAGGAGAAATCGGAGGCCTTATGCATCCTCTCGCTTTTCTCAAGTTCGTCGCGATTCTGGTGACGCTTCCCCTCACCTTCGCCTGTGAAAATGCGCCCGATGCGCCACCCTCGGAAGCACAACATGCTCCACCCTCGGAGGCGCCTCTCCGCACCAATCCCAACGACTGGTGCGCCGGACACGACATCCCCGAATCCATGTGCACGAAGTGCAACCCCGAACTTATCGACGGGTTCAAACGCCAGGGTGACTGGTGCGCGGAGCACGACTTCCCCGAATCCGCCTGCCCCTTCTGCAACCCCATCACTCCCCCCTCCCAGACGCCGGGCCACCGACACACACCGACGACGACCGCCGGTGACGTCCACCTGATGACCGCGCAACCCGGCGACTGGTGCGCCGGACACGACATCCCCGAATCCATGTGCACAAAGTGCAACCCCGAACTTATCGACGGGTTCAAACGCCAGGGTGACTGGTGCGCGGAGCACGACTTCCCCGAATCCGCCTGCCCCTTCTGCAACCCGATCGCCGCACCCACCGCCGGAGTCGTGTTGCACACCGCCGATCACGAAGAACTCGCCGGCGTCGAAACCTCACCGGCCCGCGCCGAACAAAGCACCGGCGAAACGCACGCCCCGGCCCGTATCATGTACAACACCGACCGCCTGGCCGAGGTGCGAACCCTCCAAGAGGGGCTCATCCGCGAGGTCCTGGTCAACCTCGGCGATCGGGTGGAAGCAGGCCAGGCGCTCCTCAAACTCGAGAGCGCCGAGGCTGCCGACCACCAGGCCGAGGTACGAGCCGCCCGCGAGACTCTGCGTGTGGCCCGGGCACATCTGGCACGCCAGCAGTCGCTCCGCGACGAGGGCATCAAGGGCCAGCGCGACGTTGACCTTGCCAGCCGCGAGGTCGAACTCGCCCGGGCTCGCGTGCGCTCCCTCGAAGCGTCCCGGCGTCTGGGCGGCGCCCTGGACTCGCAGGGAATGCTCACCCTGCGAGCCCCGATCTCCGGCGAGGTCATTGAGCGACGCGCCACCCTGGGAGGAGTTGCCAGCGCGGATGTGGCGCTCTTCACCGTCGCCGATCGCCGCCAGATGTGGGCCGAGGTCTTTGTTCCCGGCATGCACTCTCACCTGGTGACCCTGGGACAACGCGCGCAGTTATCCCTGGAACAGGCCCCGGATGTTCAGGTCCAGGGACACGTCACCCAGATCGACAGCCGCGTCGATCCGAACACCGGTCTTCTCAAAGTTCGCCTGGAACTTGAGCCGGCCGCACTCCCGCTGCGCCACGGGGAGGCTGCACGCGCCACCCTGGAGACCGGCCCTCCCCAAACCACCCTCCGCCTGCCACGCCGCGCCGTTCAACGCTTCAATGAGCAGCGAGTGGTCTTTGTCCGCGAAGGGGCGGGCGTCTACCAGACCCGCACCATCGAAGTCCTGCGCTCCAATCGCGACTGGGTCTGGGTGCGCGGTGAACTCACCGAGGGTGAGCCCGTGGTCACCACCGGTGCCTTCGTCCTGCTGACCGAGCTGCGCGCCGAAGACATCGGCGTGGGCTGCACCCACTGAGGCTCAAACGATGCTAAAAAAACTCATCGATCTCTGCCTGACTCACCGCCCGGTGGTCCTGCTGCTTACGTTGATTTCGATAGCCTTCGGACTTGTGTCCCTGCGCGATCTTCCCTTTGACGCCTTCCCCGAGACGGCCCCCCCGCTGGTCAACGTCAACACCCTCGCCGAAGGCCTCTCCGCCGAAGAAGTCGAACTTCAGGTCACCCGACGCGTAGAGCAGAGCATCAGCGGAATGCCGGGCCTCGTTCACGTGCGCTCCCTCTCAAACTTTGGATTCTCACAGGTCACCGCCGTCTTCGAGGAAGACGCCGACCTCCTCACCAGTCGCCAACTCGTCGCCGAACGCCTGGCATCTGTGACGCTCCCCGAAGGAGTCGCACGCCCCTCCCTGGGACCGATGTCGAGCGGTCTCGGCGAAATCTTTCAGTATATACTGGTCAGCCCCGGACGCTCGCTCGCAGAGCTCCGGGTGCTCCATGACTACCAGATACGTCCGCGCCTGCTCAGCGTCCCCGGCGTGGCCGAAGTTAACACCTGGGGCGGGCACGAACCACAGATCGAGATCGTCGTCGATCCCCACAAACTACGCGCTCGTGGTCGCACCCTCGGACAGATCGAAGACGCGCTGCGCGACAATCACCTTAGCGTCGGGGGTGGACTCATCACGGAGTCCTCCGAGTCGATGACCGTGCACGGGCGCGGCCGCCTGACTTCGCTCAAAGCACTTGCTGAACTCCCGGTGGCCGGGGAGGGCGTTGCGATGTTGCGCCTGGGCGACGTGGCCGAAATCCGGCGTGGACACGCCCTGAGGCGCGGGGCGCTCACGGCCTTTGGAAATGGCGAGCATGTGATGGGGCTCGTCTTTGCACTGCCCGGTCAAAACACCCGCGCCATCGCTCAACATCTGGAAGCACGCCTCTCCCAGATACAGACCGATCTCCCCGAGGATGTTGAACTTCGAGTGGTCTACAATCGCACCGACCTCATCGATCAGATCCTCGAAACGGTGCGAAACAACCTCTTCGAAGGCGCACTGCTGGTCATTGCCATCCTCTTCGTACTCATGGGCAACCTGCGTGCCGGGCTAATTGTGGCGTTGGCCATTCCCCTCTCCATGCTCTTTGCCTTCAACCTGATGCTCAAATTCGGAGTGGCCGGCAGCCTGATGAGCCTGGGGGCAATCGACTTCGGGCTGCTCGTCGACAGCTCCGTCATCATGGTTGAGAACGCCGAACGCCGCCTGGCCGAGGCCCCGACCGATGCCGATCCGCTGGAGGTGGTACGCGATGCGGCCGCCGAGGTACGCCGCCCGACCCTCTTCGGCGAACTCATCATCACCAGCGTATACCTGCCGATCCTGGCGCTGGAGGGCGTCGAAGGTGCGCTCTTCCGCCCGATGGCGCTCACCATGATCTTTGCGCTCCTGGGCTCCATGCTCCTCTCGCTGACCCTGACTCCGGTACTTGCCAGCTACCTCTTAACCCGACGACAGCGCCCCGAGCCCTGGGCTGCTCGCCAGCTCAAACGACTCTATACCCCGGTGCTCGACCGGGCACTGAGTCACCGCTGGCCGGTGGTTGCCATCGGACTGGGCTGTCTCATCGCCGCCGGAGCGCTCTCCACAACCCTGGGAGCGCGCTTTATCCCCCGGCTCGAAGAACGCGCCATAACCGCCAATACCGTCCGCCTGGCAGGCGTATCCCTGAACGAAACGCTGCGCTACGGCACTCGCCTCGAAACACACCTAAAGTCAGAATTCCCAAACGAAATCAAACACATCTGGACCCGAACTGGCACCGGAGAAGTTGCCACCGATCCAATGGGTCTGGAGGTGAGTGATATCTTCATCATGCTCCACCCCCGGTCGCGTTGGACCCGCGTCAGCACTCAAGAAGAGCTTACTGACGAGCTCCGCACCTTCTTCGAAAACGTCCCCGGCCTACGCACCACCCTCTCCCAGCCCATTGAACTCCGCATCAACGAGCTCAGCTCCGGACTTCGCAGCGAACTCGGCATCCGCCTCTTCGGTGATGACCTCGAGGTCTTACGCGATAAGGGCCAGGAACTCATGGCGGTACTCGCTGGCGTCAAAGGCATTGCCAGCCTGAGCACCGAACAGCTCCTGGGACAGCATGTGGTCGAAATCAACGTCGATCACGAACGCGCCATACGCGCCGGGCTCAGCGCCCGAGAGGTCTTGCGCGCCGTGGAACTCATCGGCGGGCGCCCCCTGGGAGAGTATTATGAGGGAGAAGTGCGCCTTCCCCTGGTGCTCCGAGTCAATGAACCCTTGCGTCAACAGCCCGAATTGCTGGAAGAACTCCCGCTTACCGGCCCTCAAGGTCCGGTGATGCTGGGAGAGGTCGCCCGAGTTTCTGTACGCCCGGCGCCGGCCTCGCTCAACCGTGAATGGGGCCAGCGCCGCCTACTGATACAGGCAGAACTTCAGACCGACGACGTCCTCTCCGTAGTCCACGCTGCCCGGAAGGCGGTCGACGAACACTTTGACGCCCCCCCGGGCTACCATGTCACCTTTAGCGGACAATTTGAAAACTACGAGCGTGCCAGAAGTCGCCTGTTCGTCCTCATCCCGCTGACACTACTTTTAGTACTCACACTTCTCTACCTGACCTACGGTCGTTTTAGCGACATGCTTCGAGTCTTCAGCGGAGTCCCCTTCGCTGCGGTCGGAGGAGTCGTCGCTTTATGGGGGCGCGACCTCCCCTTCAGCATCTCCGCCGCCGTCGGTTTTGTGGCACTGATGGGCATCGCCGTACTCGGTGATATTGTGCTGGTTTCCACCATCCGAGGACTGACTGCCCGGGGGATTCCCACACTTGACGCTGTCCGCCAGGCCGCACTGATGCGGGTGCGGCCGGTCCTGATGACAGGACTGGTAGCCGCACTGGGCTTTCTACCCATGGCCATGAGTACGGGCGTCGGCGCCGAAGTTCAGCGACCGCTCGCCACCGTCGTCATCGGCGGAGTGCTAACCTCCACGCTCTCGACCCTGGTGGTGCTACCCGTGCTCTACGTGATCTTCACACAAACACGACGCTCATAATCCCAAAATTTCACCTTCCGAAGGTGGAGCATTCCCACCTTCGCGTCACATCCGAGGGTGGAACATCACCCGCACAAAACAAGGTTCATCGGCAACTCCCCCTCTCCTGGGCGCCAAATCCTGACTCCTTCTCACACCCGACTTTCCCCGAACGCTCCGCAACATCTCCGGCAATGTTCCGATAACAAGTACACAGGCCGCTTCTTCACACGTCGAGCGGACATCTGACATCTCTTTTGCCGGAGATCATTGCGATGACTCTTCCTCGCCGCCATCTGAAGTTACAACGCGTCGTGCTATGCCGGCGCACCCACGAGCGCCAGTTCCTGCTTCGCCCCGATGACACTCTTAACTCCATCATGGCCTACGAACTCCTACGGTCGGCAAAGCGTCACAACATCGCCCTCCACGGCTTCGTCGCAATGGGCAACCACATCCATATCGTCGCCACCGACCGCGAGGCCTCCCGCAGCCAGTTTATGCGCGACACCATTGCTGGCGTGGCCAAAGCTCGTAACCGCCACCTCAACCGGAGTGGATACCTCTGGGATAGCCGCGGCTATCACGATCTGGTGGTCCTCGATCGAGAAGCCCATGCCCGCCAACTTATCTACACATGGCTCAATCCGGTCCGTGCCGGCCTGGCGAAACATCCCAAACACTATCCCGGGTTCATGATTCTCCCGGAGCACTGGGGCAATCCCCTGCGCATCGAAAAGCCCAAAGGACTCTACGGCCGCCGCTCCCAGGAGGTCGTCGAGTTCACACCTCAGCCTCCCCCTGGCTACGAAGACATGAGCCTCGACGAGGTCAAAGCGCACTTCAATGCCTTACTACAAGACGCTCTTGCCGAACTCTTGGCTGAGATGCGTAAACAGAAGCGCCGCTTCAAAAAAACCACTTCCCTTCAGAAGATCCGCCCCACCTCGCGTCCAAAGTCGCCAGCGGTAAAACAACTCTCAGCGCCACGGTTCTGCGCCAGCACCCCTGAACTACAAGCCCGGGCCGAGAAGCGCTGGCGCACCTTTCAGGATGCTTATCGTCGCGCACGCGCTCGTTGGAAACGCGGTAAAGGTAACTGCACTTTTCCCAGTGGCACGCTCTGGCTGCGATGTCATACCCCGATTCAATGCAGCCCGACCGCCCCTGATGAGCCCGGAACAGTTTCCGTCTGCGTCTGAAATCTCCTGGCATTAACGTCCCTCCATCGCCCCCTGATTCAAAACAAACCTACAGCACTGCATTTCGTGCCGGGCAGTGCCCCTCCGTACTCGACTCATCCTGAGCAGCACCATCGAGCATTTTCTCCCCTCGTTATTCGCCAAACTTGCGTCTTCTTGGCCAAGATCCATGCTCTACGAGAACCGCAACCAGGCCAACGCCTTCCCAAACATCTTCATGATATGCTCGAAGCCTCTCCCGAGCTTGCCCCACCCTCGGATAACTTAACGATCGAAGTCCTACCCCTGACGTCCACGCACAAAATACTCCGCCAGTTCACTTTGAGCCCGGGCACGCAGCCGGGAAGGCTGCTCCGGATGATAGTTCAAGTCCAGTCCTGGCAGCTCTTCGATCTCATCGAACGCCAGCCACCGAAGCTCCTCATCCGGACTGTTCATCGCATCTACCAGCCAGCGCCATCTCGGCGTATCGTGGGCATCAAACCACCACCGACGCCACTCCGAGGGAGAGGGGCCAAGGGGCTGAAGCGTAATTTCCCGCAGCGCCCGATGCAGCCGCCGCTGCACCCGACCGCCATGATGTATTAACGCATCAACCAGGAGTGGAATCGCCTGGAGGTCCTTGAGCATTCGCAAATTCTCAGCAGCCTGCTCCACGCGAAAATCTTCCCCGTTCTGAGCGAGTTCATGACGCAGAGGCTCAATGACCAGATTCTCGAAATCCCCATGATGGCGATAGACAAAGAGCACCCTCTGCGCGATCTGACGCGTCTGAAGATCGCGATCAAAGAGCCGCCCCAACAACTCGTAAAGCAGATCATCTGCCGGCAACTCGGTGAGCAGGTAAGTTGCGTAGAATCGCAGCTCCAAGCTCGGGTGGGCGATATACTTACGCACGACCTGCAGCGCCGGCCGCCCCAGGCGCACTAACGCATCAAGCACCGGACCATGGTCGCTGACCGGCGGCAGCGTCTGAGAGGTGTACTGATAACGGTCGACAAAGATTCGCCCCGGAAAGAGCTCTTCCAACGGTGAGAGCATAGAGCTCCCCGCAGTCGCAACATGCTCGGCAGCAGCAAATGCCAGATCGCGATCGTGAGCCTCCAGCATTAAGAGACTCTCACTGATATCAACCGCAACCGGCCCCGAATCCAGAATCTCTTCGAGCGCCTCTACCGGCACCGAATGCGGCGTCACGAGCGCATCACGCTCCATATGCTCAAGCAGCTCTCCAACCCCTCGTGTACGCCTGGCGGGACTCATCCGCAGCGTCTCTCGTGGCTGAGCCTGCTCGGCCTCGCTGCGCTCCATCTCAGCGAGCCACTCTTTAGCCTGTACTGCCCGACCGCCGGTGGACAACTCATCTCTCACCGGCTCCGAGATCTCGCTGATAGAATGCGGCCCCACCCGCACCGAACGCACTTCTCCAACTCCCAGGAAGGTATGCCCTGTGGCCGAGTCCCCCAACTCCGTGACCTGCGACTCCTCCTCCCGAATCACATCTGAGCGCCCGACTCCAACCTCCTGGCGACGCCGCGGCCGACGAAAAATCTGTGCTTTCGGAACTCCGGAAGCATCCGCAGGAATATTCAACCCCCGAATCCCTGTCCCTCCTCCGGTTGCCCCAAAGACCGACGCACTCTTCTCGACGCCCTCCCCTGGAACAGGATGAAGTTCGGCCGTGGGTGCCGGCCTTGCCGACTCCAACGCTTCCCCCTTGCCCCTCTCGGCCTTCACACATGTCCCACCCTCGGAAGCTACTGCGTTGCTCTCTTCGAAGGCTTCCAGCTCAACTGCTCCCTCCCCTTCGCTTCTCTCACTCGCAAAGACCTCCTGTTTCTTGTCCTCCCCTCCAGAGAGCCGCGCACCGCGCTCTCCCTCCAACGAGGCCTGCTCCTCTGAGACCTCATTTAAGATATCGTTCCATCCCTGATCAGCCCTGCCTTCAGCGGCCACGGGCTCCGAGACATCCTCCCCGGAGAAACTTTCCTGCGGAGAAAGCGCTGGCATTCCAAAAAAAGTAGCGGCCGGATCTGGCGAAAGCGCCGTGGATCTAGCGTCGCCTCGTGCATCAGAAAAAGACGCCGGAGAGAAGTTCTGCGTAAGCGATGGCTCGTCATCACTTTCATCCTCACTTCCGGAACTCACTGCTCCAAAAGAGAGGCTTTCCTCACGACCAGGGGAATCTGACTCCGCACTAAACGCTGCCGGCGAAAAATTTGCAGTGTTCTCTAAAGACGCCCGACCGGAGAGAGGCTCCGAGACCTCCGAAGGAGCCGGAAAGGGAGGAAGCTCCACCAACGCATCCGTCCGCGAAGATTCCTGCGAAATACTCAACTCCCGGGGTGCGACATCAACGCCACTTTCATGACCCTCCAAACCTTCCGAGGGTGCGACATCAACGCCACTTTCATGACCCTCCAAACCTTCCGAGGGTGCGACATCAACCTCCTCCTTCCGTGCTTCAGAAGGCTCCTCCCAGGGCTGGGAAGCCTCCTCAATCACCTGGCTGATATCGACGATCTCCCAACGATGACGTTCGCGTTGCCGACTGGCGATCTGCATCTCGACGAGCGACTCTTCATAGCCCAGCCCCAACGTCCGATGAGGAGATGGCAGCGTTGGAATACGTTCGGCCGGGGGCGGCAGAAGCCCGACCTTGGCTCGCCGAATCAACTCTTCGAGTTGCTTCCCGACCTGGCTCGCCGCTTCAACCAGCCCATCAAATGAACCGGTCTCCTCCAGCACATCAAGCCGCACCCCGGACTGTGCATCAAAGGGAGCTCCCACAAGCGCCATCGCCGCCCGACCTCCGATTCGCACCGGAATCATCGCCAATAGAGGGGGCGCATTCGCCCCCAGAACCTCATAAAGCGGCCCCAGTTCCAGTGCGTCAGCATCCCCCGTGAGCAGCGCCTCTCGCTCCAGCAAGGTACTATCCACGACAGCCTGAGTGCGTCGCGCGCGCAACACACTCACATCGTTGAGTGAGGCATCGAGCTCCGGCCAATCTTCCTGAAAATAGGGCTGAACCCCGCTCTTCCCCACCACCACGATCAGACGCTTGGTCAACTGCCCACCCGCTAACCCCAGAAGCGCCTTGAGAAGTGCGTCACGATCGAAGCAAGACTCAAAAAAGTCCTGCACCTCCTGCGCCTCCCACTGGTCCGCCCGCAGACTGACCGAGGTTTTAAGCAGCTCGTAGAGTTCCGGCTGATCACCCGACGTTGCATACCCCATGGGAACGGGGTGCTCCCGAAGATAGTTCGCGGCAAACTCTGGGAGTTCATCCCCCAGGAAAACATGTCGAGCCTGAAGAAAACGCATCCGCGGCCAGACGTACTCGCGCAGCTGGCCCCCCAGACGCGCTTCAACAATCCCGCGGGCCATCGCGTTCAGCGGTTCGACCACCAACACATCAGCCCCTTCCCCCATACGACGACGCACCGGCACCAACTCGTACTCGCGCACCAGGTCTTCGCCCAACTCCCCCAGAAGTTCGCGCTCAATAAAGAGCCCCTCGCCATAACCCGCCGGTGGCAGCCCAAAATGCAACGACAGGCTCTCGAGCAACACCGTTTCGCTCAGCGCAGAACGAGACAGGAGCGCACTGGCGGCATCCGCCCCAAACTCCCGACGCAGAACGCTTCGAAGCTCCGGCTCAACCCAGCCCTCGTCGACCAGCCGGTCGATCACCTTGTCCTGCCGTCCCAAATCCAACCCCTCTCTCCCACTCTGCACAAAGCCATCGCAGCGGTGCCTCTCGAGGCCCCATCCTATGCGCGCCGAGTCAGGTCGGCAAGCACGGCTGGCACCTCTTCGGCCTGCTGGCACAGGGGTGAGACGGCTGTCGCGGAGCCGCTAAATTCAGAATCCGAGCGTCGCGCTGAGCAACGCCTGACGCCCCGCACCGAGCATCCCCGACCCATGATGCTGGTAGCGCTCATCGCTCAAATTTGTCAGAGCCAGATCCAACTCCAGCAGGGGAAGCGGGCGATAGCTCGCGCGCAAGTTCAGCGTGGCCCACCCGGGCGTCCCCCCGCACTCCTGCCCCACCTCCGCGGCGAGTTGTCCCGGAGCCACCTCGCAGATCCGGTAATCGCGGCGGTCACCACTGGAGAGACGCTCCTGAGCCCCGGCGCCCTGCACAAAAAGCGCCGCCTGCACCTCGGGCAGCGGGCTGTAACTCAGCCCGACCAGGTACTGCATCGGCGGCAGGCGCCGGGGCGTGGTCCAGTCTCGATCGCCGGCAAAGAGCCCGTGCAAAGGTCCCCCCTCAAAACTCGCATCAGGTTCTGAAGCCTCCACAGCCCCATCGATCAACGCCAGGTTTCCGTAGAGTGACACCCCAAAGAACGCCTCACTGCGCAGACCTGCTTCCAGCCCGTAATAATAGGCCTGGTCAGCATTGACCCGCACCCGCACCTGCTTGCCATCAACCTCACTTTGCCCCTGGTAGGTTCCGTCGACCCCGGTGATGCGATCGCTGATAAGACTCGCAAACACTCCGGCGCGAAGCTGCCCCAGGTAGGGCAGGCGACTCTTTAACCCCACCTCAAACGTATCGCTGCGCTCCGGCCCCAGCTCATCATTGGGAACCTCAAAGAAGTTCCCGGTATCTCCCAGGACCGTCGTCTCCTGAAGGTTCGGCGAACGAAACCCCTGACTCCAGTTGGCGTAGATGTTGTATCGCTGACCGACCAGCAGATTCAGCCCCAGCTGCCCCACCACCCCGGTATTGGCAAAACTCACATCGCCCAGCGTCGCGTTGACCCCGGGAGCAAAGGCCCGGGCATGCTCGACGCGCGCGCCACCGTTGGCCACCAGCTCCCGCGCTCCGTCCGACCACAGGCTAAACTCCCCATGGGCATAGCCCCCCAACGTGGAGTACGTCGAGCCATCGGCGAAGTTCCCCCGGGCAGCCAGCACAAACTCGCCGCCCCCACCGGCCGCATCTTCTCGGCGAGATGCCACCGCATCGAAGTAGCCTTCCCCGCCGGCGAGCACCCGTAACCTCTCGGCAGGAAAAAGCTCCACCCGAAAGCCTCCGCCAAAGGTTTGCACGGTATCCCGCAACCGCCGGCGACTCCCGATAAGCGAGTCATCCAGCGAAGCACAGCGCCGCAACAGCTCATCCGAGGGTGGAACATCGTCGCCAAACGTACACTTCACCCGCGCCGTCTGCTCATCCGTACGGTGATACGCGCCAAAGACCTCAAGCTCCGAGAGCGGCCCCAACTCGTCGCGCCGGAACGTCGCCCAGACCAGGTCATCGCTGTTATCGATCTCCCGCATCTGCCCAAGCCCGAGCTGGTCAGTGCGCTTGGCGCCCTCAATTGCGCCATGCAAATAGCGCAATTCCAGCTCGGTCTTCCCCGCCTCATCTGCAAGACGCATCCCCCCCTGATAAAATCTCTGCTCATAATCGCTGGCCAGCATCTCCCCCTCGGACTCCGCCGCCAGGAAGATCCCCTCGCCGCCACGCGAACCAACCGAGAGCCGATCGTGCGACATCATCGTCGCCCCGGCCATCGCACCCACCTTTGAAGTCCCCCACCCGCCGCGCAGATCGAATCCTCGCCCCAGATCGGCGGTGCGCCCTCGGAGCGTGACACGGATATCGCTCCCCTGCGTAGGAATCGCCTCCGGCTGCAGCTCAATGACCCCGCCCATCGCCCCGCTTCCGTAGAGGACGCTCCCCGGACCGCGCAACAGCTCCACCCGCGCCAACGCCCCCGGAGAAAGCGTGGCCAGATACTGGTTGGGACCGGTACGAAAAGTGGACTGATTAAAACGCACGCCGTCGACCAAAATCAGGTTCTCCGGCCCCACCAGCCCGCGCACATACACCGTCTCCGAGCCCCGGGTAGTGGCCTGAAGACTCACCCCGGGCTCCTCACTAAGCGCCTCCCCCAGCGAAACCGACTGACGCGCGGCCAGCTCTGCCTCGTCGATCACCGACACGCTGCGCTCCGCCTCAAACTCCGGCTGCGCCCGGCGCCCACTGACCGTCACACTCGCGATCGTCTCAACCTCGCCCGAAGCCTCCGAGCCCCGCTGCTCATCCTCAGATGTCAGCCCCTCTTCTGGAGACGTCGCAACGACGTCTTCGCCCTCCGGCACGCTTTCGGCACTCGCCACACCCGGCGCTGCCAGCAACGTGACCATCACACAGCGAGGAAACATGCTTCTGAAGACCGCCATCTACACACCTCTACAGCAGAACTCACATCATCAAAGGTTCAAAAAAGCACATCACAACTGACCTAACGCCAAAGGGCTATCACACGCAGCGCATCCCGCAAGTCGTTTATGGTTTTGATTGTCAATTTCAAAACCATCACTCACGAGGCATCTCACTTCTTACATATCCGGGCCTGCTTCTTCATCCCCCGGAAGAGAAATGTCCCACCCCCGGATGTGCCACAGCCTGGATGTGCCACAGCCTGAGAAATGTCCCACCCCCGGATGTGCCACAGCCTGGATGTGCCACAGCCTGAGAAATGTCCCACCCCCGGATGTGCCACAGCCTGGATGTGCCACCCCCGGATGCGTATTACCCTTGTAAACAAAGGCTCATCCGGAGCAAGACCCCTGATCCGGGGCTCACTCAAACTCGTTGAACGAGGACATTTTCGGCAGCGGAAACGAAGGGAAGCGCAGATCCAGGACCTGAAAGTCGGTCACCACGCTGACCACCTCCCCCTCCTCGTCCAATCCCACGTACGTCACGTAATGCCCGGGACCAAACCCGGTATCAAACGCGATGAGATTGAGCCCCTCGGGCATCGGCAGTTTCAGATCACGGCGTAAATCCAGGGAACCGAACCCGGGACCGCCACGCCGGCGCTTACGCAACCGGGCCAGAAGCAGACGCTCAAAATCATTATCTTCGGGCATCACGATCTGCTGATAGTCGATCAGCGCGCTGGCCGTCCTGGCATCGGTAAAACACCCTAATGACGAGTCGACCGGGTAACCCGGGTCTTCATCAATCGTATCCAGGAGCGAGGGCCGCGCCTGGTCGTGATTGGCTGCAGAAAGACTTAACTCCGCGGATTCCCAGCGCCGCACCGGCCCCTCGCCGACGCGCACCACCGCGTACGCATTGCGCCGCTCGTCGCGAAGCTCCGCCACCAACAGGTGGACCGGATAACGTCCCGGGGTCAGCTCCAGAGCAAAGGGCTCGGTATCGAGCGCATGCAGCGGATCGCAGGCGATCAGCTGGCCCGAGGGTAGGTTAATCGAACCCACCGAACGGCGATGGACCACAATATCGAAGCCCAGCCCATCGATGATGGTGCCGTCTTCAAAGTCGCGAAAAGCGTGAAAGCGCATGGGAGTGCCATCGGTAAGAGAGCGTGCGCCGCTTCTTCGCGACGCCGTCGCCTGTGCACTGCATGCTGTCGAAGCCGCAATGCACGTTGCCTTTACGAAACGAATCGCTACAGGCGTTCATTTCGATCGAAGGAGGCTAAAAAACACCGAAATCGGCGCTTCTCAGGCCTCGGCAGACGCTTCCCGAGAGCGCGCTCAGCCCTTCGGGCCCTGCTGTACCGCAATCCGGCAGAGCTCCAAAAAGCTCTCCGCCTTCAGGCTCGCCCCACCCACCAGACCGCCATCAATATCGGGCTGACCGATAAGCTCGGCAAAATTAGAGGGCTTAACACTCCCGCCGTAGAGAATTGGCATCGCCTGCGCCGTGGCCCGGTCATAAAGATCTTCGAGCACACCCCGCAAAAATCCGTGCACCTCTTGAGCCTGCTCTGGCGAGGCCGTCTTACCGGTACCAATGGCCCAGATCGGCTCGTAGGCCAGTACGACATCCTTCGCGTCTTCGGCGCCCACCCCCGCCAGCGCCGCACGTACCTGAAACTCGACCTTGGCCTGTGTCTGCCCGGCTTCACGCTCTTCCAGCGACTCCCCAAAACACACAATGGGGCGCAGCCCCTGAGCCAACATCGCTCGGGTCTTACGGTTGACCCCCTCGTCGCTCTCCCCAAAATACTGGCGCCGCTCACTATGCCCCAGGATCACATAACGTACGCCGACTTCTCGCAACATCGGCCCGGCCAACTCACCGGTGTACGCTCCCGACTCGGCCCAGTGCGCATTTTGGCTGGCCAGGAGCACCGGCGCCGAAGCCAGCGCCTCGCCAAGCGCTGCCAGATGCAGCGCCACAGGCGCCACAATCGCGGTCACCCCCTGGGTGGGAGCCCCCTCGGCAATCGCTCGTCCCAGCTCCAGAGCTTCGCGGCGGCCAAGGTTCATTTTCCAGTTTCCAGCGACAATAGGGGTGCGCATGGGAGCTCCCGGGGAAATCGATCGCCCGGTCCAAGATCGGACCTGCGCGCTCGAAGGTTCATGAAACGATGCACGTCAACACAATCATCACGCCTGAATCAGGCACTCATCGCCCATCACACTCGCACGTGGCGAGGGCTCCCTTCAAGGTTGCCCCCCGGATTCCCGAGCAGGGCCCGAGCGTGCAACAAACCCCGCCAAGGGCCCGTAAAACGCAACGCAATCACGTCACGTAAGCCCCTGAATCTGCTCGGATATCCAACCTCAGCAAGTCCCCCCTGGCGATGGTTCAGTCGATGGGATAGTTCGCCCGCAATGCGTCAATGCCCGGAAGGGACTTCCCTTCCAGAAGCTCCAGGCTTGCGCCACCACCGGTCGAAATATGGTCGAGCTGCTCGGCCACACCGGCCTTCTCGATCGCTGCCAGCGAATCGCCGCCACCGACCACCGTGAAGCCCTCGGCCTCGGCCATCGCTTGCGCGACCGCCAGCGTCCCTCGGGCAAACGCCTCGCGCTCAAACACACCCATCGGACCGTTCCAGAAGATCGTCGAGGCGCGCTTGATCGCCCGGGCGTAATCCGCGGCGCTTTGCGGACCAATATCCAGCCCCATCATCCCACCGGGCACCACGGCATCCTCGGTCACCGTGGCGTCATCCGAATCAAAACTCGGCGCGACGCGATGATCGACCGGCAGACGCACCTTCACGCCTTGAACCCGGGCGCGATTGAGAATCGAGGTGGCCTGATCGATATAATCGCGCTCCACCAACGAGTCGCCAACCCCAACGCCCTGCGCGGCCAGGAAGGTATAGGCCATCGCCCCGCCGATCAGGATCTCATCGACCTTGTCGATCAAACTCATCAACACGCCGAGCTTATCGCTGACCTTGGCACCTCCAACCACCGCCACAAAGGGCTTCTCCGGTCGGCTTAACAAGGTTCCCAGCCCCTTCAGCTCCTTGCGCATCAGGAGTCCGGCGGCCTTATGGTTGCGATCAAAGTACTTGTTGATCGTATACACCGAGGCATGCTTGCGATGGGCTGCCCCGAAGGCATCGTTCACATAAAAATCCGCCAATCCGGCGAGTTCTTTGGCGAACGCGTCATCACCGGCCTCTTCCCCGGGCTCAAAGCGCAGGTTTTCCAGCAACATCACCTGATGGCGCGGCTTCAGATCGGCGATGAGCTCGGCCACATCGGCGCCGACCACCGCCTCGGGAAAGACCACCTCCACGTCGTAGAGCAGCGTGTCGGTATCCAGGAGCTTGGCCAACTCGGCGGCCACCGGTTCCAGCGAATACGCCGGGTTCACTTTACCGCGGGGGCGTCCCAGGTGACTGCACAGGATCACCTTCGCGCCGGCCTCCAGGCAGTGCACGATCGTAGGCAACGCCGCGCGAATGCGGGTGTTATCGGCCACCTCTCCATTGGCAAGCGGGGTGTTAAAATCCACCCGGATCAGCACGCGCTTCTCATTCAGCTCAAGCTCGTCCACAAATTTGATGCCAGTGGTATCCATCGTGCGTTGCGCTCCGAAATCAGGAATTCAGACAGGGGGCCGGAACCGGGCTATACCGCATAGCCCGGCCCTTACTCCGGTCGCGCGCCCAGAACCGGACGCGCAACCGGAGCTAAAAACACATGCCGATCACGCCGTGATCAGATCTTGCCGGCGATAAACTTCGCCACATCGATCATGCGGTTGGAGAATCCCCACTCGTTATCGTACCAGGAGACCACCTTGATGAAGTCATCTCCCAGGGCCATCGTCGAGAGGGCATCTACCGTGGAGGAGTTGCTGTTGCCGACGTAATCCGACGAGACCAGCGGCTCATCGCAGTATCCCAGGATCCCCTTAAGCGGACCTTCGGCGGCCTCACGGAACGCCTGATTGACCGACTCCACCGACGCCTTCTTGTTCAGGCGCACCGTCAGGTCGATGCAGGAGACGTTGGCCGTAGGCACGCGAATGGCCATGCCGTCGAGCTTGCCCGTGAGCTGCGGCAGAACTTTGGTCACTGCGATCGCCGCGCCGGTGGTCGTCGGAATCATGTTGACCGCCGCCGCACGCGCCCGACGGAAGTCCGAGGGGTGCGGGGTGTCCAGAATCACCTGGTCGTTGGTGTAGCTGTGCACCGTGGTCATCAGCCCCTTTTCGATGCCAAACACATCGTCCAGAACCTTGGCGACCGGGGCCAGGCAGTTGGTGGTGCAACTGGCCACGTCCACAATCTTCATCTCGGGCTTAAAGTCGTCCTGGTTCACGCCCATGCACATCGACAGGTCCACGCCTTTGCCCGGCGCCGAGATCAGCACGCGTTTGGCGCCGGCCTCCAGATGCCGCGCGGCCTGTTCGCGCTTGCGGAACACCCCGGTGCTCTCCACCACCATATCCACGCCCAACTCGCCCCAGGGGAGCTCCGCCGGGTCGCGCAGCGCGCTGACCTTGAGCAGCTTGCCGTCAATGAGGATGCCCCCTTCGACCGCTTCGACCTTGCCCGGGTAGGTGCCATGCACCGAGTCGTATTTAAAGAGCACCGCGAGCTGCTCCGGGCTGGTCAGGTCGTTGACCGCCACAAGCTCCACATTCGGGTCGGCCAGCGCAATACGTCCCACGCAACGTCCAATACGTCCAAACCCGTTAATCGCAATTTTGGTAGCCATATCGTCTCCATTGAGGTTGAAAAGTAGCGCTCGCCAGGCCGCCACTGCGGCGCATCAGCGCGCTGTTTCTCTAACATCACCGCCGCCAATGCAAGGCTCTGTCCGCCGCCACAGACTCGATCTCTGCAGGGAGCTTAGGCACGCCCCCCCTCCAAACAAGACACGCCCGGGCCCGGCCGCCGGGAATGCGCCCGACCGGCACCGAGATTGCATCAGAAGACGCGCGTGAAGCCTGGACTCGCCCCTCTCAACACCGGGTTGCCCCGTGGCCCGTTGTGGGCTAGTAGGTGCGCACATTTCTTCACGTGTCTACATTTTAGATTCCCTCCCCGGGAACCTGGCGAGAGCCTTCATTCTGTGGTGATAAGGAGATCGCGATGGGGCTGGCGATTGGCGTCGGAGCGCTGGTTCGCTTCGAACAAAAAAATCCGAAAGCGGCCGAAGAGATGCGCCGCGACCTGGCGTACATCAACACCGTGCTGGAGCGCGAAGGACTGCCCACGCACCAGGAGCCGGAGTCCTTCGACGAACTTGAGGATCCGTGGCCGCCTACGCGCGCCTCACTCAACTCCTTTCCCTACTCCTGGCTGCACTACCTGCGGCGCTTTGCCGCGCACGTGATACGCGATCCTCGCTGGATCCCCTACCCGGTTGAACCCGGCGAAGATCCGGCCGACGATCCGGTCCTCCGCCAACTCTACCGTCAGCTCCAATCCCACCTGTTATGCCATTCCGACAGCGAGGGCTATTATCTGCCGGTGGACTTCGACGAGATCTTCTTTGATCCCAAACACAAGATCCGCGGCGGCGCGCTGGGCTCCTCCTACCGCCTGCGCGAAGAGCTCCTGCTCCTGACCGACCCTCTCGAAATCGAGGTCGACGAAGAGGGCAATCTCGACGACGACTACGCCGCCGAACTCGCCGCGCAGCGCCCCACCGGGGCCCCTTTTGCCATTGAGCGCCTGATCTGGATCTCGCTCTACGAGGCCGCCCGGCTGAGCATCGAGCACAAGACCGCGATCGTCTTCTTCTAGTTCCCGCACGTCCCGGTGTTTGCCGAATCTGCGCCGCGCAGATGTCCCACCCTCGGACACGCACGCCGCCCTCGATCGAGCCGCCTCTGGCGGCCCAAAATGTCCAAAATGTCCCACCCCCGGACCGGGTTCGATCGCATCCATACAGGCCGATGCCCGCGTCAAGACAGGTCGTCTCCGGGCAGGGACGCGCGATAGAGGGGACGCCCCACCTCTTCGGGATCACCGGCCGGATCGTCCTCGAAAGGCTCGTGTGACTCACATGAGCAGGGAATCACCTGCGGCTCCACCCGATAAAAACGCGCCAGCTCCCGGTAGAGCTCGGGAGCGTGCTCCAAAAGCACATCCGGCAGTTCAAAAAACGCCTCGGTGGACACGGCAAAGAACTCGGCCTCGTCCTCCGCGGCATAGAGGTCCAAAAAGGACGCTTCCGGATTCTGGCGCAGGTCCTCAAAATAGTACTGGAAGACGCGTGCCCAGGGCTCATAATCATCGCCCCTGTGCAGCATCGGGGTGCCGTCAAAGTACCCGCTGCTCACGTCGAGCATATGGGCAAACTCGTGAAGCATGGGGTTGTAACCGCTGCAGGGGTAGGCCAGCCCCTCCTGGCAGGCCGGCCAGCTCAGCACCACCGTGCCAAAGGGGTGCGCCTCGCCATGGACCGGGCCCTCAAAGGGGTCATCGGGGCGCACAAAATCCTGACCGTAGATCACGATCTCACTCAGGCGAGCAAAGGCATCAAGCGGCAATCCGCGCGCCATACGAGCGCCCTGGAGTGCCACTTGCAGGCGAACCTCCTCGGTGAGTTCAAACCCGGCGGCCCCCTCCCAGTGTTTGTGTTTCACGAGGATCTTGAGGTGATCTTCAAGCCCTCTGCGCTCCCTGCTGTCCAACTCTCTGGCAAAGGGCAGCGCCTCATCGAGGGCCTCTTTCCATTCCGGCGGCAGAGGTTCCTTGAGGAGTTTTTTGCGACGCAGATAATGAAAGAATCCGAACATAGAAGAGACCACAAGGGGTTAGAGCCCGGGGGCTTAGGGCGCTGCCCTGATACCGGTCGGTTTCAGGCGATACACCAGCTCTCGACAAGGGCCCGGGAACTTACCAACGTGAATCGCACACTGTGTAGAACTTGATAGCGACTCCTGGCGAGGCTAGGACAGATCTCTGAGCTGCGATGATTCGCTAAATACTTTGAATACCATTGCTTAGAAGGTGTGGAAGTGATCGTAAACTTAAAGGTTTCGGGTCTAAAGATGGTGCGCGCGCTGGTCGTCGTCTTTTGCGTACTCATTGCGTGGTCCTCGGTGGCATCGGCTCAGGAGCAGGCTCCGCTGCGCCTGGGCTATCTCAACACCGCGGGCGACAGCGGAGAGCGCGCCTACACGAGCATCGAAGACGCGCTCAAGGAGAGCACGCAGATCGAACTTCTGGATGCGCGCGACGTCCTGCAGGCTGCCCAGGGGCTGGGCCTGGATCTCTCGGCCTTCCGCCAGAGCTCGCAGCGCGAGGAGAAGCGCGCGATCTTTTCCAACCTGATGTCTCAGGAGAACATCGAGGGGCTGCTGATCCACGACGTCTTCGGCGGCGGCAACACCCTCCAGGTGGTGGTGCTGGGGCCGCGCGGCGAGGAGCTGGCCGATGTGCGCTACCGCATTCGCCGCGGGCGCATTGATCAGGAAGGCGTCCTTGAGGTGCTGCGCCAGGTCTTCTCTGAGCTGGTTCCGGTAGTCCTTGACTACCGCGAGCAACAGGAAATGGAGCGTCAACGCGCGCTCGAAGCCCAGGAAAGAGAACGAGCGCAACAAGCGCAGACTCCGGCTCAGGTGGAGCCCCTGGAAGAAGATCCCCGGGAAGCGGCGCTGGCCCACCACCGCGAGCGTTTTGGCAACCTTCGCCCGCACCTCAAGCTCCGGGCCGGTCTGGTCGCCGGCCAGCGCATGATGCGTCAGAGCACCGACACAGCCTTTGAGATCAACCACAACACCCCGCTCCTGGGTGGCGGCGCGCGCATCGACGCGATGCTGGCCATTCTCAATGGCGGTCGCGCCGCCCTGGAAGTAGGCGCCCACTTCGACATCGCTCCCTATACCTCGCGTTTCGCCGACGAAGAACTCGCCGGCCAGTACATGCGCGGCGGTGGGGAGGTGCGCTACGTGCGCGGATTCAGCCCCTCGGTGCAGGGCCGGGCCATCCTGGGCGCCGAACTTCTCAGCGCAACCCTGGCCCCCAACTCCCTGTATACCGGCCACAGCTACCTGGCCGCCCATCTGGGCCTGGGCCTGAGCTACGCATTTGGCGAGTTGGCTCAGCTCAACCTGGCGGCGCTCTTCACGCCGGTGCTCAGCGGTACCAACTCCGCCGGGGCCTATGGCGAGGGGAACTTTGGTCCCAGCGCCGCCGCGCGGGTAGGGCTGACAATCGACGCCCTGGAGCCCTTCCTCCTCGGCGTCGATTACACCTACCAACTCCACCTGCGCGAGTTCCCCGAGCCGAGCATCGTCGACGCCGCGGTCAACTCCCGGGACCAGTTCCACACCGCGCTCATCTCGGTGGGCTACCGCTTCGACTTCGGCTCCTGAGCCGGCGGCTCAGGCCTGGGTGGCGATCATGAACTCCCGGATCATCTTGGCGCTCAACGCCGAGGTGATCCCGGCGTGATCCAGGGGTGGGCTGGTCTCCACCAGGTCGAATCCGACCAGGTGCTTAAAGCTCGGCAAGAAGCGCGCAATGGCCAGCGCCTGATGGCTGCTCAGCCCCCCGGGCTCCGGGGTCCCGGTCCCGGGAGCGTAGGCCGGATCCACAGCGTCGATATCGAAGGTGCAGTACACCGGCCGATCGCCCCAGAGCTCGCGCACCTTCTCCAGTTCTGCCAGCAGCTCCGCAGTCGACTCGCTGTGAATCTGGGGGATATGCCGATGCGCGAACTCGGCCTCCTCGGCCGGTCCGCTGCGCACGCCGATCTGTACCAGGCGCGGAGGCTGGTCTTCGGCGCTCATTTCCAGCGCGTTCCAGCACAAGCGCAGCGCGGTGGCGTGGCTGAGCTCCTGCTCGGCGTAGGTGTGACGAAGATCGAAATGCGCGTCCACATGCAGAATCACCGCATCCGGAAAGTGCTTCGCGATGGCGCGCACAATCCCCGCGCTCACCAGGTGCTCTCCCCCCATGGCCACCGGACGTTTGCCGGCCTGCAGGATCTGATCGACGGCCGCTTCAATGACATCCAGACACTGTGCCGGATTGCCAAAGGGCAGCTCCAGATCGCCGGCATCATAAAAGGTGTCGGCCTCCAGGCCCCGGCGCTGCTCCACCGAGTAATCTTCCAGATTGTCGGAGAAGTAGCGGATCTCGCGCGGCCCCAGGCGCGTGCCGGTGCGAAAGCAGCACGTAAAATCCATGGGGATGCCAAAGAGGATGTTGCGGGCGGCCTCAAAGCTCTCACCGGAGCCCAGGAACTGTCCGTAGGGTTTTTCTGCAAAGCTCATCAGGATCTCCGCGAAGCGAGGGTAAGCGTAGGGCGAATATTCGCCGCGGCGAGCCTTTAGCTTAAAAGGTTAGCGGGAGCAACGACGGGGGAGGATCGTGGGGTTGAGGCTTGACGTGAGCGCTGGTGGATCTACCATCTGCCCATTCCAATATGAACTGCGCTGGCGAGTGACCTGGGAAGTATCGCGGTCGGGTCGACTCCTCTGTTTTCAGGGGAGACGTGCGCGCCGCGAACTGCCTTAAGGAGCTCTCTATGGAAATCCCTGCGCGACACAGCCCCACGCTTGACCTCAACGATCTGCCTCCGGAATCGACTCGGCGCGCCAGCGAAGAGACTGTCACCAGCTACAATCCGGCCACTCAGCTGGCGATCGGTGAGGTTCCGCGAGTCCTGGCGCACCACGCGCCAGCGGTGATGGAGCGGGCCAGGGAGGCGCAACGGGCCTGGCGGCGGCGTCCCCTGACACAGCGGGTGGAAGTTATCGACAAGATCCTGGCCGGCTTGATGACCTGGCGCGACGATCTTCTGGAGCTGGTGGTCGAGGAGCTGGGGATGACGCCGCTGGAAGCCCGTCGCTCCTGGTGGCGTTTGATGGCGCTGATGCGCACGGTACTACGGCGCGCCCCGCAACTTCTGGGCGATGAGGAGCTCGATCTCGGCAGCGGCCTCTGGGCCAAGGGACGCGAGCGCGGCTTTGCGAGCTGGCGGCCCCGCGGCGTGGTGGTCTGTGCCGCCAGCTCCTATGAGGTGCTGGAAACCACCGTCGCCCAGGCGCTCTCCGCGCTGGTGGCGGGCAACGCCGTGGTGGTGGTCAGTGATGAAGGCGCCCCACTGCTCTTAAGCTCGGTGGCCAACGTGGTGGCCCAGGCCGGCGTAGGCGCCGGCCTGTGGACCGGGGTATGCGGCGGCGACGAGTTGGCCGAAGCGCTGGCCCGGCAGGCCGACGCGATCATCACCCATCATTCGGCCTCCTCCGTACGTCGACTTCGCGCCGCGGCGGCCGAACGCCTGATCCCGATCTGGGGCCGGGCGCCCGGCGCCGACGTGGCCGTGGTGCTCAACGACGCCAACCTGGTGGAGAGCGCCCGGGCGGTGGTCTGGAGCGCGATGTGCGGGGCGGGCCGACGCCAGACGGCGATCCGCCGGGTGTGGGTCCAGCAGTCAATCGCCGCGGTCTTCACCGACCAGGTTGTCGCCGAAGTGCTACGCCTGCGCCAGGGAGTCCCCGGCGTCGAGGATATCGAGGTGGGGCCGCAGGCCGACTTCGCACAGGTCGAACACCTCGAAGAGCTGATCGATGATGCCGTGGAGAAAGGCGCGAAGCTGCTGGTCGGAGGCTCCCGGCGCCGCCGTTGTGAGGGAGCCTTCTTTGAACCCACGGTTATCGCGGGTGTCGATGAGACGATGCGCCTGTGGCAGGCGCCGGTGCCCGGCCCCATTGTAGCGCTCACCGTGATGCGTTCGCCGGCCGAAGCCTCCATGCGCTGCCGGGAACAGGGGGGACCGGTGCGCGCATCAATCTTTAGTAAAAGCGTGAGCGTCGCCCGGGAGGTCGGTCAGCAGTTTGAGGCGGCGGTAGTGGCGATCAATGAGCCGGCCGGCGACCTGCCGCCGGAGCCCGGCGAGCGCGAGGCCGCCTGCGGCGGCCTCCGCGACCTCGACCCCCTCCACGCGCTCCGCGCCTCCTCTCGCCGCAAAATTTTCGTCGAAGCTCGGGTCAACCCGAGGAGTCGCCTGCGTCTGCGTGGCTTTGAGGACTCCGAACGTCAACTGCGTCTGCTCGATACCCTCATCGCCCTTCGCTTTGAGTCTGGAGTCGTCTCCCGGATCACCCGCCTATGGCGCCAACTTCGGCCTCAATAACCAGGTCCGGGGGGCGGCGCGCCACGCTGTACAGCCCCCCGGGCCAGCGATAGAGTGGGAGCTCGGTGAGCCGGGCAACCTCAGGACGGGTTGCCTATGCCGGCCGATCTTCTGGAGGCGTTTTCATGAGTGATGCACTGGAACTGGCCAGCCTGCTGCTGGATCGAATCGAAGAAACCGAGGACGAGGAGCGCTACCGCGACCTGCGTGATCAACTCTATGCGCTGGGCACCCCGATCCTGGAATGTCTGCGTGCGAACCTGAGCCACCGCCATCACCTTCGGCGCATGGCAGCAGCAACGAACCTGGGGCGACTGGGCGACCGAGAGTCGATCCCGAAGTTGGTGACACTGATCCACGATCCCCACGCCGGAGTGCGCGAGATGGCGCTCTTCTCGCTGGGCATTTTGGGCGATGCGTCGGCCACCGAGGCGGTCCTGGGCGCCATGCACGACTACGATGCCGATGTACGCTACCGGGCGCTGGTCGCCCTGGGAGATCTCGGCTACGCGCACCTCGAAGAAGTTCTCATCCGCGCCATGGAAGACGAGTCCTACGGGGTGCGCGAGCAGGCCCTGAGCCAGCTGCGCGCCGTCGGCACGCCCCGCTGTCTCCCGGTTGTGCTCAAGGCCCTGCTGGAGCGCGAGCTTGAGATGCAGCAAAGCGCCGAAGAGATCCTCGATCGCCTGGTGCCCCGGCTGACCCGAGAGCAGTATAAGAAGCTCCCCGACCAGCTCACCCCTCGCGAGCGCCGGCTGGTGCTCAACTACCTGGAAGCCCGCAACCTTCAGGAAGTCTACAGCACGCTCTGGCAACGACTGCAGCTCGTCTCCAAGACCTCCTCACAGACCCGCGGTCTGGATAAATACGGTCGTCTCCTGCATACCGACGAGGAACGCCCCCACCTATTGCGGGCCTTTGAGCGCGACGAAACGCTCGACACGCTGGTGCGCCACTTCAGCGATCCCCACAGCCGCCGCTCCATCCTCCTGGTCGGGGAGGCCGGAGTGGGTAAAACGGCCCTGATCCACGAAGCCGCGCGCCAGCTCAGCCAGAGCGACGCCAGCTGGCAGATCCTGGAGACCAACACCAGTGAACTCATCAGCGGCACCCGCTATCTTGGCGACTGGGAAACCAAGCTCAAGGAGATGGCCGAAGCCATCCTCAAACACGAGCGGGTCCTGCTCTACATCACCAATCCCAACGATCTGCTCGGGGCCGGCGCACACTCCAAGAGCGATGAAAACTTCGCCGACTTCTTCAAACCCTTCCTGGAACGCGGTCAGCTGCGCATGATCGCCGAGTGCACCGAAGAAGACCTCAAGCAGGGTCTGAGCCGCGATCCGGGCTTTTTGCGACTCTTTCGCCAGATCAAAGTCCAACCCATGGACGAGCACCAGACCCTCTCGGTGCTGGCTCGCCGGCTGACGCTGTCCAACGAGGCTCAGGAGCGATCCCTGCGCGCCGAGCCGGGCTGCCTGGAAGAGATCCGCGACTTCGCCGAAAGCTTCTACACCCGTAGTTTTGCCCCCGGCCGCGCCTGCGACCTGATGGATGCCCTGGTGGACTTCACGGTGAGGCAGAACAGCGAGTCGAGCGACTCCGGCGAACTTGTGCTGCGCAGCAAGAACATCCCGCAGTGCCTGGCCGAAGTCACCGGCATGAGCCTGGACCTGCTCGACGACTCCCTGCCCCTGGATCTGGAAGAGACCCGCACCTGGTTCACCTCGCGTCTCATCGACCAGGAGCGCGCCGTCGACGCCATCGTCGATCGCCTGGCCATGGTGAAGACGGGCATGAGCGACCCCTCACGGCCCCTGGGAGTCTTCTTCCTGGTGGGACCTACCGGTGTGGGTAAAACCTACTTCACCAGGTTGGTGGCCGAGCGCCTCTTCGGCTCAGCCTCGCGCATGGTTCGCTTTGACCTGAGTGAGTATCAGGGACGTTTCGCTCTGGAAAAACTTATCGGCTCCCCCCACGACAAAGACCGCGAGGGACTGCTGACCGAGGCCATCCGCAATCAGCCTTTCTCGGTGCTGCTCTTTGATGAGTTCGAAAAAGCCGACGCCGAGATCTTCAACCTCTTTTTGCAGATCCTCGACGAAGGCCGCCTTACCGACGCCCGCGGGCGCACCACCGACTTTCGTCAGACGCTGATCTTTCTCACCAGCAACCTGGGCGCCTCCCGCACGAATATGCAAACCCCGGGGTTCAACTCCGGCGACCGGCGCCAGGAACAGGGCGATCATATCCGCAACAAGCTCCACGAGTTCTTCGCGCCGGAGTTCCTCAACCGCCTGGATGAAGTGCTGGTCTTCAACTCCCTGAGCCCCGACGCCATGGAACGCCTGGTCGAGCTGGAGACCCGCAAGGCTTTTGAGCGCCGTGGATTTAAACGCCGCCACCTCCAGGTCGAGGTTGACCCCGCCGCCCGCCAGTGGCTAGAAGCGCGCGGGTTCAGCGAGCGTTTTGGCGCCCGCGAGCTCAAACGCACCATCGAAAAACACGTGCTCACGGCCATCAGCCGGGCGCTGCTGGAGACCCCGAGGCCTCTTTCCGCCCGCCTGGTGCGGGTGGGCGTGGTCAATCATCGGATCCACGTGACGCTGCACAAAGCCCCCTCCTCCCCGACCAAATCGCCCTCCCTACCCCGCGAGCCCCGCGCGCCGAGTCGGGTGGAGACGCCCTGATCCCCTCCTTCTGTTGGTTTTAGATACTTGAGAGCAGTCATGGAAGACGTCGAGCGCTTCTTGAGCGAGCGCGGCCTGCCCACCGGCGGGGCGCGTTCAGCGCGTCTGGAGCATTATCTGGAGCTGCTTCTGCAGTTTAACGAGGCCATGAACCTCATCGGCCCGATGGGACGTCAGGAGGTCATCGATGAGCTCTTCATCGATAGCCTCGTCGCCGCCGAGGCCCGGCCTCCGGCCGGCCCCATCCTGGATGTAGGCACCGGCGCCGGCCTTCCCGGACTGGTCCTAAAAATCGTGTACGAGGAGCTCCCCATCACCCTGGTGGAGCCGCGTCGCAAGCGCGCGACCTTTTTGAAGATCGTCACCCATCGCCTGGGCCTTAGCCACGTCACCATTCATAACGAGCGCATCGAAGACGTGCACGAACGCGACTTCGACGTGGTGATCTCCAAGGCCTTCCAGCCCCCGCTGCAGTGGCTGGAAACCGCGCGTCCCTTCATCGCCTCACAGGGGGCCGTGATCTGCATGGCCCGAAAGCACGACCGCAACGAGCTGGAAGCAAAAGCAGACGAACTCGGACTAACCCTGGTAAGAAGCGCGGCCGGCGCCGGAGAGGGCCCCGAACAACGTGTGACCTACGCGTTTGAAGTGCCCGGTCAGCCCTGATCCCGCCACCTCCGAACACCGAGACGACTTCGACCGCATAGACACTCGGCCTTGTCGCACCCTCGGTTGCGCACATACCCCGCGGTTGCGCACATACCCGGTCGCGCACATACCCCGCCACCTCCGAACACCGAGGCGACTTCGACCGCATAGACACTCGGCCTTGTCGCACCCCCGGACGCGCATATACCCATCGCCTGGGCCTTAACCACGTCACCATTCATAACGAGCGCATCGAAGACGTGCACGAACGCGACTTCGACGTGGTGATCTCCAAGGCCTTCCAGCCCCCGCTGCAGTGGCTGGAAACCGCGCGTCCCTTCATCGCCTCACAGGGGGCCGTGATCTGCATGGCCCGAAAGCACGACCGCAACGAGCTGGAAGCAAAAGCAGACGAACTCGGACTAACCCTGGTAAGAAGCGCGGCCGGCGCCGGAGAGGGCCCCGAACAACGTGTGACCTACGCGTTTGAAGTGCCCGGTCAGCCCTGATCCCGCCACCTCCGAACACCGAGGCGACTTCGACCGCATAGACACTCGGCCTTGTCGCACCCTCGGTTGCGCACATACCCCGGTTGCGCACATACCCCGCGGTTGCGCACATACCCGGTCGCGCACATACCCCGCCACCTCCGCACATCGAGACGACTTCGACCGCATAGACACTCGGCCTTGTCGCACCCCCGGACGCGCATATACCCCGCAGCCTGCTCGATTTACCCCCAGAGCACGTCACCCCCACCGAACTCGGTGGGGGTGACGACGGGGCGCTCTCATCGAGGCGCCCCGCAACGCTGAACTCGGCCCTTCACTGCACCGGGAAGCCGAAGTCGAGCACATCGCGCCGGTACACGTCGGTGCTCGGCCAGCGGATGTTGGCCACGTGCCAGAAGTGCCCTTCCGAGGGGATGTACTTGTTGCGCAGCTGGAAGCGAAGCTCGCCACGAATGTAGATGCGCACCGTGGCATACGCCGCGCCCAGCCCACGGTCGGTGAAGTAGTAGACGCCTACGCCGTACTCCAGCCCCGACTCCGGATTCGAATGGTTGATATTCTCCGGACCGCCACAGCAGGTGTCGTCGATATCCAGGCGAGGATCGTCGCGGGTATCCTCGGGGTTCCCCCAGTTCGGGGCGCGCTTGTTCCAGTAGACGCTGCCATCACCGTTCCAGCGACCGTTCGGGTGCCGGTAGTGCAGGTCCAGGTCCACACCGGCGTCGGGCGTGGGGTTGCTCACCCCGGGGGCATCCCAGACCAGCTGAATGTGCACATCATCTTCCGGAATCGCCTGAATCGTCACCGTGGCCGACTCGCCGCAGCTGGCCACACCCTGGTTATCAAAGACCACCAGCTCCACCACGTAGGTGCCGGCCAGGTCCAGGTAGAGCGAGGGATCCTGGATGTTGGGGCTGGGGCTCAAACGCGCCTGCGAGTTCTCCGGAGCCTCCAGAATGCTCCACTCGTAGAACTGAATCTGGCCGTCCGGATCAAAGCTCGACCCACCCAGGAGTTCGATCGTATTGAGCGGCAACGCGGTGCCCTCGGTGAAGGTCCGCGTGGTGTTGGCGATGCGCCCCTCGGCGATGGCCACCGGGCACTCATTGTCGGTGCCCTCTCCCATCAGCTCGACCTCGTAGGGCGAAGCGACCGGGTCGTCACTCTCAATGACCATGGTCCCCTGATAACTGGCCGTCTCCGACTCCGGAGCAAAGAGCACCTGGAAGGTCGCCGAACGCGAGGGGTTAAGAATCACCGGGCTGGCGGGAAGCGCGCCGGGCAAGGGCTCCAGGTTCAGGTCGAACACCCCTTCGGGGTCTTCGGTGATGGCGATGTCCGTCAGCGTCAGCGGCGTCTCCGCGCTGCAGTTGGTGATGACCACCGAGCGACGCCCCACCTGACCGGCGGAGCTGGCACCAAAGTCCAGAAGCTCGCCGGAGTCGACCTCCATGCAGGGAGAACCGCTGTTGCCCACCAGGTCGATCGTGAAGGTCGAACTGCGGGGGTCGTTCGACAGGATCGTGATCTCACCGGTCGAGGGGTTGTTGTTGATCGGCCGGAACCACACCCGGATGTCGAAACTCTCGCCAGGCTCCAGGGTCCCAGGCCATCGATCGGTGTCACTCTCCAACTCGGCCAGTTCAGCACCCGGAGCCGGGAAGGTGATATCAAAATCGCTATTCTGCCCGGACAACACCTCCGAGATGTTGAGCGGAGTCGTCCCGATGTTGCTGACCGTGGTGCGCTGCCAGGCCTCTTCACCCGCGGGCAGGCGGTTGAAACGCACGATCTGCGGACTGAAGATCTGCGGTCCGAGCTGCGGGGTGCTCAACTCCACAATGACCTCACCATTGTTGGGGTCGTTGGAGTTGATCACGATCTCCGCGCGAGAAGGCGCGGCGCTGACCGGAATGTAGCTCACCGAGACATCATGCGACCCACCGGCGGGAATCTGCAGCGTGCGCAAGAACCCCTGGCCTCGCCGAAACTGCGGCGTCGGGCTCTCATCAACGAGCTCCATCCCCGTGATGTTGAGCGTGGACGCGCCGCCGTTGCTGATCGTCAACGTCACCTCTTCACGCTCGCCAATCGGTGTCTCCGGGAAGGTGTACTCCGAGGGCGACACCAGGATCGAGGGGGCGTTGAGTTCGGAGAGGTTGCCATCGCCGTCATCGTCGCCGCAGCCCAGCCCCAGGCTCGACAACGCCAGCAGCAGGAAGGTCAGCAAGGTGGTACGACGCGAGGCCGCAGGGGAGAAGTGAAGCGGGGTGAACATAGGTTCCTCTCAGACTTCGGAGACCGAATGTGGAGCGGGCCGGAACGGCCAAAAGGCGGGGAAGGGGGGTGTCGCGGACAAGAATCTCGCACCAGGGAGGCGCGGCCGCGTGGGGGAGTCGGGCCGCAAAGGAAGAGCTCCTCTGGGCCGAGGTTCGGCGCAAATACTAGCTATCTTCTCAAGGGCATACAAGGATCCTCCGCCCGAGAGCCGGCGCCTCCTAGATCCCCCGGACGTAGAGGTAGTACCAGTTGACCAGCGGGAGCAGGACCAACATCGCTTTAAACACCCAGTCCTCGCGGCGACTCAAATGAAGCACCAGACGCCGCCCCCGCACATAGGTCCACAGACTCAGGCCTCCCCACACGGCCAGGAGCGCGTAGAGCACGATGATCAGGGGCTGCATCGTGAGCGCTTCCCAGAGGTCGCCGCGGGTCAGCGCCAGCGTGGCGCGGGTGGCGCCACAGCTCAAACAGGGCAGGCCAAAGACGCGCTTCATCCCGCAGACCGAGAATTCAACCACACCGGTACCTACCGCCCAGGCTCCCAGGGGCATCGCAAAGAGCGGCAGCATTAAGACCGCCCCCACCGGGATCACGCCCAGCGGTCGCTGTGTGGTGTAAAGTCTCATAAAATCAGTGTATTTTGGCCTTCACCAGAGCTGCAGAAGAATGCCCACGATCTCCTCCGCCGTCAGGCGCGCGGCCTCCCCCGGGGTGAGTCCGGTGTGCACTGCCCGGCGTAACACCGCCGAGACGGCCACGCCCCGACCATACACCGCGCCGGTGGGCGTGGTGATCTCCGAGAAAAACACATCGGCCTCGGTCTCATGAAGCGTATAGGTCAGGCGCGCCGTCGTGAGGGTGCGCTCCATCGTCTCAATGGCCTTTTTGCGCGAGATGTACGCATCGGCCCAGAGGACCTCTTTCTTAAACGAGCGGGCCAGCGCCGAGGTCAACCAGCTCTCCAGGCGCCCCGAGATCCGCTCGGGATGATCGTGGGTGGCCAGCGCCACCGGCAGGCTGTCATGGAGCGGAATCACGGCCAGATCCCCCGAATCCAGCGCATCATAGAACTCGTCTTCGTCGACCTCTTCGGCGAGCTGGTCGGCGCTCTCCTCGTCGTGCTCCACGACCGCCCAGAGACCGGGGGAGAGGCGAGAGTAGGCCCCCCCGTCGGGGTCCTCGAGGTAGTCTTCCAGGAGGTCGATCCAGGCCCATTTGATATTAAAGGGGCGGCCAAACACCTCTTCGAGTTCGTCCTCGTCGAGCTCATCGTAGACGGCGGCCTTCTCATGATCGGGCTGCCACACGGGCATGGCCTGCGGGTCCAGACGACGGCGGACCTGCAGATCGTAGCGCAGCGTCTCTTCGAGGCGGTCGATAAACACGCGGATCACCCCGGCATCGTCGGCAAAGCCGTAGGTCAGCGCCACCCGGCGAGCCGCGTCCGGGCCGACCTCGGTGCCGCAGTTCTCGCAGTCGTAGCCGGCCTTTAAATGCGCGCGCTCGGCCAGCTCATCGAGCACATCCAGGCTCAGCGTATGAAAGGGGGTGCTGTGGTAGAAGCGCTGGTACTGCACATGCCCGCAGACCTGGCAGGCACAGTCCAGGTCCACCATGTACATGACCTCGGGCTCCCCACCGGGGCCGCGCTGAAAATGAAAGACAAAGGGTTCAGCCATTGAGGTCTCCAGGGGCATGGTCCAGACCCGTCACAGGGGAGCTTCCCCGGTGCCCGCGGGCCTGGTCATAGATGAGGACGCCGCTCCGGTGTCAGACGTCGAGATCGTCGACGTAGCGGGCGTTCTCCATGATGAAATCGAACCTCAACGAGGCGTCTTTCCCCATCAGATCGCCGATGACCTGATCGGTGTCCTCGCGATGCTCCTCGCGCACCACCACCTTGAGCAGGCGACGTTGCTCGGGATCCAGCGTGGTGGCCTGGAGCGTATCGGCCATCATCTCGCCGAGCCCCTTAAAGCGCTGGATGCTGATCTTTTTCTTCTTTTTGCTGCGCTCCAGCTTCTTAAGCGTGCGATCTCGCTCGTCTTCATCGAGCACCCAGAAGGTATCATTGCCCCAATCGATGCGGTAGAGCGGCGGCTGGGCGATAAAGAGGTACCCCTCGTCGATCAGGCGCGGCATGTAGCGGTAGAAGAAGGTCAGAAGCAGGGTGGAGATGTGCAGACCGTCGCTATCGGCGTCCATCAGGAGGATGATCTTGTGGTAGCGCAGCTTGGAGGCGTCGAAGTGATCGCCCAGACCACACCCCAGGGCGTCGGCCACATCGCTGAGCTCCCGGTTGCTGGAGACTTTGGAGCGGGAGGCCTGCTCGGCGTTGAGCACCTTACCGCGCAGGGGAAGAATCGCCTGGGTGCGCCGGTCGCGGCCCTGCTTGGCGTTCCCACCGGCGGAGTTCCCCTCGACGATGAAGAGCTCGCTCTCCTCGGGATCGGTGGAGGAGCAATCGGCCAGCTTGCCCGGCAGGTTCAGACGGTGGCTGACCGCGCGCTTGCGCTTGACCTGCTTGGCCGCCGAACGGCTGGCCTGACGCGCGCGGGCCGCCTGAATGATGCGCTGCGCGATGGCGTTGCCGGTGTTGGAGTTGGCGTTAAGAAAACGCTCCAGCTCCACGCGCACCAGCCCCGAGACCACACTGCGAATATCCGGGTTATTGAGCTTGGACTTGGTCTGCCCCTGAAACTGCGGGTCCATCATAAAGACGCTGATGATGGCCTTGAGCCCCTCGCGGATATCCTCGGAGGCGATGGTCAGGCTGCGGGGCACCAGATCGTGGGTATCGAAATAGGTGCGCATGGCCTTGACCACGCCATCCTTAAAGCCCTGCTCGTGGGTGCCACCGTCGGCGGTGGGGATGCCGTTGACAAAGGCGCGCAGGTCCTCGGTGGTGTCTTCGGTCCACTGCAGCGCGATCTCCACCCGGGCCACGTTGGGCGCGGCGTCGGCCTCTCGCACCACGACCACATCGGTGTGAATGGGGGGCTGATTGCTGGACTTCTGGATGTGGGCCAGAAAGTCCTTGATGCCGCCCTCATGCTTGAACTCGTGATACTGATCCTGGAGCTCATTGCGAAAGACGATGCGCAGGCCCTGGTTGAGATAACTCTTGATCTCGAGCCACTCGGCGATCAGCGCGGCATCAAAGGAGGTATCTTCAAAAATCTCGGGGTCCGGCCGGAAGAAGATCTTCGTGCCCGAGCCGCGCGCGTCGCCCAGCTCCTGAATCGGCCCCTGGGGGATGCCGCGGGAGAAGCGCTGCTCGTGCAGGATGCCATCGCGTTTAATCTGGGCCACCAGCTCGGTGCTCAGAGCGTTGACCACCGAGGAACCCACCCCGTGGAGGCCGCCGGAGGTGAAGTAGTTCTCGTTGTCGAACTTACCGCCGGCATGCAGGGTGGTCAGGATGATCTCGAGCGCGCTGCGGCCATTCTTCGGGTGAATATCCACCGGGATGCCACGGCCATTATCGCTGACCGTCATCGACTCGCCATCGGCATGCAACGTCACCTCGATGCTGGAGGCGTAGCCGTTGATGGCCTCGTCGACCGAGTTGTCGACCACCTCCCAGAGCAGGTGATGAAGCCCGGCCTTACCGGTGCCCCCGATGTACATCCCGGGACGCTTTCGAACCGGCTCCAGACCTTCGAGGATGGTGATGTCTTTGGCGGTATATTGACCTGCGGTGGCGCTCATAATCTGCCGTGTTGCAAGAGGGTAACGATGAACAGGATCGGGCGTCGGGCCGACGCCGGGGACAAGATTCATTACAACGGCGCTTTTATCAAGCGGCCCACCACGATCACCTGTTAAAATGTTCCGTAATCGCTCTCGGGTGACCGCCGGCCGAGGCGGCGACAGCGCTCGAAAAGGACAACGATGACCTACGTGCTGACCAACCTGGAGTTTGAGCTCGCGCTGAGCGGCGCCCCGGTGCCCGGGGCCGTGCGGGCGGTGTCTGCGCGCTGGTCGCATATCTTAAGGTTGCTGGAGCCTCAAGCCGAGGTGCTGGCGTGGCCCCTCGCGGGGCAGGCGCTGGAGCCGGGCCGCCGGCTCCTGGCCTGGGGGTGGACCGAAGAGGTGGTGGCCTTTGCCAACGCGGCCGGCCTCAAGGTGGGGCCGGTGGATGTCGAGGTGGTGCGCGCGGTCAACGACAAGCGTTTCGGGCTGGGGATCGAGGCGCTTCAAGGATCGGCGATTTGCGAAAGCGAGGCTCAGCTCAAGCAGGCAGTGCGGGGGCTTAAGGCCGGCTGGGTGCTCAAACACCCCTTCGGGGTCAGCGGCCGCGGACAGCTTCGGGGGCGCGGCGCCACGTTGCCAGAGGACGCGCGCAGGTGGGCGCAGCGGGTCTTTTCTCAGGGGCTGGGCGTGGTGGTGGAGCCGCGGGTCGAGATTGAGGCGGAGCGCTCGCTGCACTTTGAGATCGCCCCCGGCCAGGAGGTGCGCGAGCTGGGGATGTGCGCGCTGATGGCCGACGCCACCGGCACCTTCCGGGGGCTGGGGCTCGGGCGCGCGCTCGAGCCCCTGGAAGAAGACGCTCGCCTCTGGGAGGGCGCGCGCCGGGCGGCCCGGGAGGTGGCCGCGCGCGGGTACGTGGGCCCCCTGGGAGTCGACGCCTACGTGGGAAGCTATGCTGGCGAGCCGGTGGTGCGGGCGGTCAGCGAGCTCAACGCGCGGGTGAGTTTTGGCAGGCTGGGGCTGGCGCTGCTGGCGCGGCTGGGCTGGGCAGGCGCGCGCTGGGTGCACCCGGCCCGCTCCCAGCACCCGCCGCAGGAGGGCGGTGTCTGCTTGCCGCAGGATGTGGATCCGGCGGAGAGGTCGGGGACCTACGTCATTCAGGTGTGAGCGTTCTCCGGACGACGCTGGCTGCGTCGTCCGGGATTCGCGGTAGCTCCGAATCCGCTGACGCGCGCGCCTCCGGCCCCGTCCAGCCAGATGTGGTCGGGGCTCAAGTTGCGGTGAATGACGCCGCGTCGATGCGCGAACTCCAGGCCCTCAAGGACGGGCTCCAGCAGGATCGCGGCTGCGGTGGCATCGACGACGCCGCGGCGCAGCCGCTCCGCCAGGGTCATGGTGCCCGGGACGTCGTAGACCAGGGTCAGCGCTTCCTCGTCGTCGATAAGCTCCCGGGCCGCGCTCAGCGCGGGGTGGTCGAGACGACCGGCCAGCGCCGCCTCGCGGGTAAAGCGCATCACGACCAGGGGTTCCCCGCGCAGGTTGTGTTGCAAGATGCGCAGGTGAACGAGGCCCATCTCCCGGTCATCGTGGGCCTCCCAGAGCACTGCTCCCCGGTCGCGGCCAAGCTCGCGCATGAGGCGGTAGCGGCCTGCGAGGATGTCGTTGTCTTGCCACGTTTTCACAACACTAAACCCCTAGGTCGGTGCCAGTTCTTCGGCCGGTAGTTTCGCGACTCTATCACAGCCTAAACCCCATGCCCGTGCACGAGCTACGAGCCCGAGCGCCCGTACCAGGACGCGCTCGAGTACGAGTACCAGTACCAGCCTGAGCCCGAGCACCAATCCGAAGATGATTGCTGGCTTGATCGCGTACCTGCATCATGACCTGACCGAGACGCGACGGACACGTGACCCTTAGCGCTGCGGACGCCCCCCCGCAGCACCTTTTCAGATATCAAAGTGGCGAGATGGATATGACCGACTCCTCCCAAAAATCGCCAGAGCGCGACGCCTTACCCCGACGCATTGGCGAGCGCTTTGAGCTTCAACGCCTCCTCGGCGAAGGCGGCTTTGGCGCCACCTATGTCGCCCTGGATCTGGAGAGCGGCCGCGACGTCGCCATCAAAGTCTTGCACCTGGAGCGCATTGAGGACTGGAAGGCGCTGGAGCTCTTTGAGCGTGAAGCCCGGGTGCTCAAACATCTCGACCACCCCCGCATCCCCGACTACATCGACTTCATCAGTGCCGAATCCACCGGCCAGGCCTACCTCGCCCAGGAACTCGCCAGGGGCCAGTCGATCGGCGAGCTGTTACGCGATGGCCGACGCTTCACGGAGGCCGAAGCAAAAGAGGTCGCCCGCCAGGTTCTGGAGGTGCTCGTTTACCTGGGCGGCCTGCGACCCCAGGTCGTGCACCGCGATCTCAAACCCGACAACCTGCTGCTGGACGGGGACTCGATCTCCGTCGTGGATTTTGGCGCCGTGCGGGAGGTCGCGCGCAAGCTCGGTCACCACTCCACCGTCGCCGGCACCTTTGGCTACATGGCCCCCGAGCAGCTCATGGGCCGGGCCTCACCCGCCTCCGACCTCTTTGCCCTGGGCATGACGCTGATCCACATGCTCAGCGGCGTCTCCCCTGACACCATGGAACAACGCCGCGGTAAGCCCCTCTTTCGCGAACAGTGTGTGATCTCGGAGGGTTTTGCCGACCTGCTCGATCAGATGATCGAACCCATCATGGAGGACCGTTTCGACTCCGCCGAGCGTTGCCTGGAGTTGCTCGACCGGCTCAAAGACGCCGAACTCCCCCGCAAGCATCGGCGCCGGCCCAGAGACCGCCCTGCCTTGCCACCTCAAGAAACGCTCAGCGAGGGATGCGTCCAGATCGTTGCCCGCGGCCCCGGTTCCTGGAGGATCTCGATCCGTCCTCCTACCGCTCGCATCCACAAAGCGTTGGGGGTGTTCGGTCACATTCTGGCCATAATGTTCATGGGTTTCCTGGCCAATGCCGCCTCATCCATCATCCTTTTCCTCTCCACAACTGCTGGGGTTGAGCCAACCGACTCCATCACCGAAAACCTTCTGGGTTATCTCTTTCTGGCTCTGATCATCGCTGCAAGATACTTCACCTACATCGACACCTACCGAGGCGGCGACATTGAGATCGAGCAGGACACCATTTCCATCAAGGTGAGATACTCCTTCAAGCCCGAGCTGCTCGGCTCGCTCGCGGACCTCAGAACCTCCCTGGTTTTCCCGAAAAATGGCGCGTCCTATGGCAAAATTTGCCTTCATCTCCACGAGGACCAGAGAGTCCTCCACCTGCTTACCTCCGACGAGATCCATCACCTGATCGCATTTCTCGAAATTCTCGAAGCACCCCACACGTCGGTCTTGGACTCGAAGTCCGCCCTCCCATCTCAACCGGTTTACGAGCCCGAACCTGCGCAAGAAGCGTCGGCCGAGCACACCACCTGACCCACCAGGTCCATGGCTCCGCGCAGCAGAAGCAATGCTCCAGAGAGGCCCCGGTATCCTGGTTAAGTGGGACGCTCTGACTCCGAAAGGGCTCGTCACTTCTCCCCCCCACCCCTCTTTGCTACCCTCGCGGGCATTACACCCAACCTGCAGTCAGCGGGGCGCATGGTCGTCATGTCAGCCGCTGAGGTTGCGCTACCCTCAAGGGGAGGTATCGCAATGCGCATTGTGTCTCAGAGTGAATTCTTCAACTCCTATGTTCTTCCGCCCTCGCGCCTGGGCTGGGCGGCGCGGCGAGCCCGGGAGGGGATTGGGAAGGTGGAGCCGGCGGCGCCGCCGGAGATCGGGGCGTGCAATGAGGGGCTGATCGCCATGACGGAGCATTACGCCGAGCGCCACCGCGCCTGGCAGGCCGCCCGCAGCGAAAGGGCGGACCCTGAGCTCGCGTTGAGCGATCACAAGCTCGACAAGAGTTTTTCCAATTTTGTCAGCCGCGCCCGCATGGAAATCGAGGATCACGGGGAGCACTCCCCGCGCGGCAAAGCCGCCCAACGCCTGCTCACCGGGCCGCTCAACGTGGAGGTGCACGCGGTGACCAACGTCGCCCGCGAGGATCAGGAGGCGATGCTGCGCTCCATCCTCACCGACCTCGACGCCAGCCATCTTCGGGACATCGAGGCCTGCGGGCTGCTCGCCTCCTATGCGGTGCTTCAGGCCGATTTTAAGGCCTTTGCCGAAGCGATGAGCCAGGCCATCAAAAGCGAGGCCGCTCCGACCACCGAGGAGCTCCAGCAGCTGGCGGCCGATATCTCGTCCAAAAGCGTGGAGCTGATCCACCGCGTCAACGGCGCCTACCCCACCACCAGCGAGGAGGATCGTAAGAATCGCTCGCTGATTCTGGGGCCCTTTGCGCTGCAAAATGACCGCGCCGCGGCGTTTTACCGCAAGAGCCGCGGCCAGAACCGCCTCCCGGACATCGATCCCGAAAGCGACGTCGACATCATCGTCGACGACCAGGCCAACGCCGACGCTCCGACTCCCGGCGACGAGGTGCCGCAGCCGGCCTGACACTGAACGCCCATTCAAGGTTAGTGATAAAAAAAGGGCTCTGGAGCACCCGAATCCCGCTTCGATGACGCGCGGGAGGCCTCCAGAGCCCTTTTTTCGTTCATCGATGACGCGCGGAAGGCCTCCCGAGCCCTCGGGGCACTCATCGATGAAGCGCGGGAGGCCTCCAGAGCCCTCGGGGCACTCATCGATGAAGCGCGGGAGGCCTCCAGAGCCTCTATTTCGTTCATCGATGAAGCGCGGAAGGCCTCCAGAGCCTTCGGGACGCTCATCCAACGCCGAGCGCCCCGGGACGAAGCCAGCGACGTCGTCAGGGATTCGCAGTAGCGCTGATTCATCCTCGAAGTCGAGGTCGAGCTACGAGCACGAGCACGAGGTCGAGCACGAGGTCGAGCACGAGTACGAGGTCGAGGTCGAGGTCGAGCACGAGTACGAGTACGAGCACGAGGTCGAGCACGAGCACGAGCACGAGCACGAGCACGAGCACGAGTACGAGCACGAGGTCGAGTACGAGGTCGAGGTCGAGTACGAGGTCGAGCACGAGCACGAGCCCGAGCACGAGCTACGAGCACGAGCACGAGCACGAGCACGAGCACGAGCACGAGCTACGAGCTACGAGCACGACCTCACCTCAGCGATACTCGTCCTTCAGCCCCGTCGGCATGCAACGCGGGCAGGGGCAAAGCTCCCGCAGGCGCTGGAAGGAGTAGATGCCGGTGTCGTGCCCGTCGGCAAATACGATGTTGATGGCGTAGTTGCCCACCTGGCGCACGTCGACGACCTCGGCCTGGGCCGGCTCATGCTCGATGAATCGGTGCGGGCCGCTGGTGTGCCCCTGACAGCGGGCGCAGGGGCAGAACCCGCGCAGGTAGCGCGTGGGGTAGACCGACTCGTGATCATCGCTAAAGCTCATGCGCAGCGCGCGTTGAGCCGATTTGTATTCGATTTCGGTGGGGTGAGGGACGTAACCCATAAGAAGGACCGGGGTGTGGGTGAGGTTGGGTCGGGGCTTGAGCCGCGCGGATGATAAGCGGCGGGGGCGTCGGGGCCAAGGGGCTCGGGCTCGGGCTCGGGCTCGTACTCGTACTCGGGCTCGGGCTCGGGCTCGGGCTCGGGCTCGGGCTCGGGCTCGGGCTCGGGCTCGGGCTCGTTCTCGTTCTCGTACTCGTACTCGGGCTCGGGCTCGGGCTCGGGCTCGGGCTCGGGCTCGTACTCGTACTCGGGCTCGGGATCGTACTCGGGCTCGGGCTCGGCGCTCGAACATATGACCCGAGCCGCATCCAGGGCGACGATTGGCAAGGAGCAAGGAGGAGCGTGTAGCAGCGCTACCGCGACGACGCAGCAACGACGCCAGCGTCGTCCTGGGGCGCTCGGCGCTCGAACATGACCCGAGCCGCACCCAGGGCGACGACGCAGCAACGACGCCAGCGGCGGACTGGGCCGCTCGGGCTTGGGGGGGCGGTTGTGGGGTGCCGGGGGGGGCTTGACCGGTCGGCGTGTGCCTTAGCTTTGAGGTGTACTGACGAGGGCGCCGAAAACGACGCTCGCCACTGGATGCTGATTGTTCTCACACGTTCGTAAGGAGAAGACCATGATCGAAGCCAGCGAGTTGATGACCGGAAACCCCGAGCGCGCCGACGTCACCGATCCCCTGCGCGAAGTCATCCGCAAGCTCATTGAGCTCGATGTACGCCACCTGCCCATCGTCGAGAATAACGAACTTGTGGGCATGATCAGCGACCGCGACCTTCAGGGGCTGATGGTCCCCGACGGCTCCGATCTGGAGGTGATGCGCCTGAGCGACCCGCGCTTTGATCAGTCGGTGAGCAGTGTGATGCAGGGCGACGTGATCTCGGTGCACCCGGAGACCAACATCAACGACGTCATCGAGTTGATGATCGACCAGAAAATCGGCGCGGTGCCGGTGGTCGACCCCATCACCGGCACGCTGGTGGGCATCGTCAGCTACGTCGACGTGATCCGCGAGGCCCGCGACTACTTCAGCGGCGAGTCGGTCGGCGCGCCTTAAAGACCTCGCTAAGAGCAACGCGCCGCGAGGGTGTGTTCCACCCTCGCGGCGCGCTTTTCCTCCGGACGAACCTTTGGGGGGCCCTCACTCGTAGAGCGAGGAGAGCGTCATCAGACGCTGCACGATCTCCTGCGGCTGGAGCTCGCCATGAGCCAGCGCCGCCGCCCCCTCCAAAAGATGGAGCTCCAGATCGGCGTGCTCCGCGCTGGAGGCCAGCGCCGCCAGCAGCTCCAGGAGCTCCTTTGCCTGGGGCCCGTAGCGCTTCACCAGCCCCTTCACATCGCTGCCGGGCTCTTTGCCCAGGTGGCGGCCGATCTGAAAATCGACCGAGCCCGTCAGGTGCGTATCGGCATAGAGCGCCCCGGCCCCGGCCAGGCCAAAGGCCGTGCGTTCAAACCCCTGGCGAAAGACCACAAAACGCGACATCTCGGCCAGCCCCCGGGCAAAGAGCGTGGCCTGGAGGCTGGAGCCAAGCTGAAGCGCGTCGGCCAGCCCGCTGAGCAGCGCGATCACCCGGGAGTAGGCCCCGCAGACCTGAGCCCCGATGAGGTCCTGGGAGCGGTAGACGCGAAAATTCTCCGACATCATCGCGTCCTCCACCAGGTCATGCACCTCGGGGAAGAGCGAGGCGCAGACCGCCGAGGCCGGGCGGCCGGCCTCCACATCCACACCGAGCATCGGGCCGCCCAGATAGCCGATGCGCCGGGTGGGGGTCTCCTCCTCCAGAATGGTCGAGACGCACTTAAGGGTGCCCGGCTCCAGATCGCGCAGCGTGTGCACGATGACGTGGCGACCGGTGAGCACATCGCCGAGTTTGCGCGCGGTAAAACGGCAGCTGGCCGCCGGGGCCGAGAACACGATCAGCGTCGCCTCGGCCAACTCCGCCAGCTCCACGCGCTGGCCCGGGAGCACATCCTCGTCACTGGACTCCCCCGGGTGCCAGACCTTGACCTGACACTGTCCCCTGGCGAGCACATGGCGGGCGACCTCTCCCACGCCGGTGGAACCCACAAAGCCTACACTGATCATCTGTCATCCTTGGAGGAGAGAAGTGCTCAAAAAAGCGGCTTAAAGTGCGTTGTGGCCGAGCCCAAAGCCTGCTAGAGCGCGGCGCAGGCAGATTGCGCGGTGCGCCGGTTCCATCTGAGTTCGGCCCCAGAGCGATCATGAACATACCAGAGCAAGGTGTAAGACCTGATGGAGCAGCTTTCAACCTCGGCCGGGCCCGACGATACCTTTGTGATCGCCACCACAAACGCCGGCAAACGCCGGGAGATCGCCGCCAGTCTGGGCGATTTGCTCGCCACCCGGTGGCAGGTCCTGGATCGCCAGAGCTTCCCGCGCCCGCTCGACGCCGTGATCGAAGACGCCGACAGCTTCGAGGGCAACGCCATCAAAAAGGGGCTCTGGACGGCTCGCGACACCGAATGCGTCTCGCTGGCCGATGACTCCGGGCTGGTGGTCGACGCGCTGGGCGGCGCTCCCGGGGTCACCAGCGCCCGCTACGCCGGCGAAGACGCCGATGATGCGGCCAACAACGCAAAGCTCATCGCCGCGGTGCAGGCCCTCGATCCCCAGAGCTGGGCCGGGGCGCTCGGGCCGGCGGCGCGCTTTGAGAGCGTGATCTGCCTGGTCCTGGGACCCGGCGCGGTGGGGCGCGCGCTCCTGGCCCGCTGCGGCCTGACCCTGGACGAGGTCCCCGGCGGCGCCCCGCGCAACGAGGGCGAGCTGGTACGGGTGGGAGATCTGGCCGTGGTGTGGTTTCGCGGGACGGTGGAGGGCCAGATCCTCACCGAGCCCCGGGGCGAAGGCGGCTTTGGCTACGACCCCTACTTCTACGTCCCCTCGCTCGGGCGCACGATGGCCGAGCTGACGCTGGAAGAAAAAGGCGCGATCAGCCACCGCGGGCAGGCCCTCCACAAAGTCCGGACCTTTTTTGGCGCGCGCTGAGCTTTCCACCGCGTTTTCAACGCGGTAGCACGCCATCGTGACTCACTCCTTCGGGGGAGACTATGAAGAAGGCTCACTGCCTTCCTTAGCGCTCCCCTGAATCGAGTGGTTCCGATGTCTGAGCCTCACCTGCCCGAATCCCGCGGCCTGCAACGCCATGCGACCGCGCTCGCCATGCTGGCCACACTCGCGCTGACCCCGAGCGCCGGCAGCGGGTGCGCCTTGACCACCATGGAGAGCGCGCGCCAGCTCAACGCCGGGGAGACCGTGGTAAGCGGCGCGATCGAGTACCCGGGTTACGTCTACTTCCCCAACATCGCGGTCTCGGCCAAGCATGGTCTGGGAGATCTGGGCGATATCGGCGCCCAGGTTGCCAGCAGCTACTCCACCGCTCGCCTGGGACTTTCGGCGCGCCTCTATCCCAGCGACTGGCTGACCCTGAGTATGCAGGTCGAGGGCTACATCCTCCTCGGCCATCTTTTGGGCTATCAGGATTGGTCGGTGTACGGGATGGAAGAGAATACGCTCAACGTCACCCATCGCATCTCCACCGCCGCCAAACCCGACCGCCCCCTCTACGGAGGCGTGCAGCTCATCGGCATCGCCACCTACCTCGACAACGGCTCCCTGCTCTCGGACTTCGACATTGGTATCGGGTTGCTCGGCGCGTTTATCGGCAGGGAAGTGGCGCTCTCCCCCCGGTGGAACCTGCAGTACGAGCTGCTCATCCATCCTTTTTTGACCGAATTCTCCGGACTGGAAAAGTTGCTCATTCCCCACGTCCAGATCAGCGTCGGGCTGCATTACCGCTTCGGCGAAAAGCCTCAGGCGCCGAGACTTCCCGAGGCCTCCTTTTAGCCCGGGAGGCCGAGCTGACGTGCCCCTCGACGTTCCGGGCATTCCTCTCTATAGATCGCAGCCATGGAATCGACGGGGTTCAAGATGCGTGACCGACGATGCGGACCGGCCTGACGCCGGCGCCGACGACGATATCGATGAGGAGTGGAGATGTTGCCAGTGAATATTCGTCAGACCACGGCGCTGATCGCGCTGATCGCCGGGCTTAGCTCGGGGTGCTCGTTTACAACGATGGAGACCGCTCGCCAGCTCGAGAGTGGGGAGGCCGTGGTCGGCGGCTCGCTCGACTGGCCGGGGCTGCTCTACATCCCCCGGGCCTCGGCCTACGGGAAGGTCGGCGTAGGCGATAAGGCCGACCTGGGCCTCCAGGCCGGCTTTGCCTTCATGACCGCCAACCTCGGGGCGAGCGCGCGCCTCTACCCCAGTGACTGGCTGACGCTGAGCCTGCAGACCGAGACGGTGTTTGTGCTCGGAGACAGCAACGATTTTTCCTTCGGATCCGACGGGCGCCGCGCGGCGTTGATCAACTTCACCCCGCGCGTCTCCACCGCCCTCAACGAGGGGGATCTCTTCTACGCGGGGGTCCAGTCCAACGTGATGACCGGCTTTGAGAGCAACGACAGCGGCACCGGCAGCACCTACCAGTTCCGGGGCGCGACCCTGGGAGGCTTCGTGGGCCTGGAATACGACCTGCGAGAACGCCTCGCGCTTCAGGCCGAGTTCATCATGATGCCCGTCTCCGTCGACGAAGAAGGCCGCATGAACGTGCTGTTTTTTGGCGAGTCGGGCATCCCGGCGCTCGCCCAACTCAGCGTGGGGATGAACTACCGCTTCGGGGGCAGCGAACCGCTGGCGACGATCCCGGCATCCAGCGATGCGCCCGCCCAGGTGCAGGCCCCCGCAGAGCCCGCGCGCCCCACAGAACCCGCGCCTGAACCCGAGCCCGAAAAACCGCAGTACGACAAGAGCGGCGTTCCGATCTACTGATCCCTCCCCCGCGTCGCGCGTCCCGTGCTCGGGCTCGTTCTCGGGCTCGGGCTCGGGCTCGGGCTCGTGCTCGGGCTCGTTCTCGGGCTCGGGCTCGACCTCGTGAACGCCCAAACGTCCTCACACATCGACCAGCATCTCGAGCGTTCTCGCAGGCCCCCCAACCCGAACACTAGGACCGGGTATGCCCGGAGGCATGTCTCAGGTTCCTGAGGAAAACATCTTTCTTCGGAGCGCCGGAAACTACTCCGGTAGGAGCGGCCTGGACCGCCTCGGATATGGTGGGGGGTAAGGGGCGCGCGGTCGTACTGATGGACGTGGACTGGTTCCGCCGGAGCGGTGCCAGCGCGTTTATCGAGAATGTTCAGACCTTTTTGTGCGATGACAGCGACGGCGACGGCGTCTGTGCTGCGCGCGATGCCTTTGACGCTCTGCCCGATGCCTACAGCACCCGTGAGGATTCGTCGCTCGACGTGGTCGCGCCCGGGGTGTTGGGCAATGACGTGTATGAAGGCAACAGAACGAAGATCGCGCAGCTCTTGAGCGAACCGACCCACGGTCAGCTCGTGTGGAACACCGATGGTTCGTTCAGCTACTCGCCCGACGCGAACTTCAACGGCACTGATTCGTTCACCTACCGGGCGACGGACGGGGTGAAACACACATTGCCGCTGACGGTGACGATCACGGTGACGCCGGTCAACGACGCGCCCTTCTTTGTGGACCCCACCCCCGAAGACGGCACGGTGTTTGAGGTTGGCGAGGGCGAGCTGCTGGAGATTCAGTTTCTGGCCGACGATGTGGACGGCGAGTTGCTGACCTACAGCGCCGGGGCTCTTCCCGCGGGGGCGCAGCTCTATGCGATGACTGGCGAGCTGATGTGGTCGCCGACCTGGGAGGCGGCTGGAAGTCACGAGGCGGTGATCTGGGTGAACGATGGCTATCTCAGAGATGAGCGCACCATCACGCTGATCTCCACCTTCCTGGATAACGATGAGGATGGCCTCCCCGACACCTGGGAGCTCTCGGTGGGGCTTGATCCGACGACTCCCGACAGCGACGACGACGGCATCTCCGATGGCGAGGAGGTGGGAGACGATCTGGCGAACCCCATCGACACCGATGAGGATGAGGTGATCGACGCGCTTGATGACGACAGCGACGGCGACGGCATCCCCGACAGCGAAGAAGCCGGCGACAGCGACCTGGCCACGCCCGCGATCGATAGCGATAACGACGGCACGCCCGACTTCCGCTCGCCAGATAGCGACGGCGACGGCGTCGACGACGGCGATGATAACTGCCGCCTGGTGGCCAACGCCGATCAGCTCGACACCGATGATGACGGCGTGGGCGACGCCTGCTCCGACGATAAGGATGGCGACGGCGAGGACGATGCCTTCGACAACTGCCCGCTCATCGCCAACGCCGGCCAGGCCGACCTCGACGACGATGGCGTGGGCGATGTGTGCGACGGTGACCTCGATGGCGATGAGGTCGATAACGACGACGACAACTGCCCGCTTATCGCCAACGCCGATCAGGCCGACCTCGACGGCGACGGCATCGGCGACGCCTGCGACGAGGACATCGACGGCGATGGTCTGACCAACGACGAAGAAGACGAGCTGGGCACCGACCCGGATAATTCTGACACCGATGACGATGGCTATGAGGATGGTGAGGAGGTCGAGCAGGGGACCGACCCCAACGATCCTCATAGCTTCCCGGGAAGCTGGGAGTCGCTTTCGGGCTCAGGCTGCTCCTCGACGGGTTCGACGCCCTCAAGCCTTGCGTGGGTTCTGGCGGCGCTGGGTGCGCTGGGTTGGCGTCGGCGCCGCGCTGAGAAGGGCTGCTAAGCCGGCCTGATACGACCTGCGCTCATGAGCGCCGACGCCCCGCACCTTGTAAAAGAGGTACGGGGCTTTTTTATGCGGCTGCGGGCTCGGGCTCGACCACTTCCGGGGGGCGAACATCCGGGCGCTTCAGACGCCTCCCGGGCTGCGACCTTGCCCTTCGTCTCCATTGGGCGTTTGCAACGCCGGGTGGCGCATCGCAGGCGTGCGATATCGCCGATATCAGGGGGCAGGAAGCACCGCTTTTAAGTGATTTTGTGTACGTGGTGAGCAGGCGGAGGCTTCATTCGATCCCCGCAGAGCTCATTAGGACGGATCACGTTAAATAATTCGGCTGAGTTCACGTCTTTGTGCTGGCGTAAATTCAGGCAGATTCAGTTCGAAGGATAGTTATGAGAATTCAAACGCAATGTGTACTAACGGCAAGTCTGTTGATGATGTTGGTCGGCTGTGCTCATAAGAGCGTGGAGCGCACCGTCAGCGCCGACGCTGTGGGCCAGCCGGGCCAGACTCGGCAGGTGAACTATTTGGACTCCCCGATGGGGGCCGGCCCTCACTCTGAAACTACGCCGTCCGGGGTGCTGCGTTCGGCGGTTGTTGATGAGGCGGAGCTCAGCTCGCTGACTGAGAGCGAGGTTTGCGTCCGTTATGTGGCGCGTTCGAGTATTAACCTTGATGAGCCGCTTTCATTTTACGAGGTGAAGCTCAACGGTAACCCGGTGACCTTCGACGATGAGGAGGTCAGCGTGGTGGACCATTTCTATTCGGGGCGCGAGAGCGTATTTGCGATCGAGGGAGTGGTGGCCGACACCTTTAATGCGCTCAACGTGACGCGCCCGACCGAGCAATCCTATCGAGTGATCGAGCGGCGCGCCGAGGTATGCGGGCCGCGCAGCACGACCGGTCGGGAGCTTCTGGAGTTGCAGATCCCGGCAGGGCCGATGGATGCCACCTGGGGGCAGAAGTTCGCCTGGACGGTGCGCTAAACTCGGGCTCGGGCTCGCTTACGAACATCACCCAACCCGCGCGAATCCAGGGCGACGATTGGCAAGGAGCAAGGAGGAGCGTGTAGCAGCGCTACCGCGACGACGCAGCAACGAAGCCAGCGGCGGACTGGGGCGCTCGGGCTCAACTCGCCGGGGGACGCTCATCAAACTCCGGATGGGGGTGAGTGCGGTCTTTGCGCAGCACGATCAGCGCGGCGTCGTGATGCAGCTCCCGCAGGCGGCGGCGTTGCAGGCCGGCCTGCTCCAACAACGCCTCCAGATCAAACTTCTCCAGCTCCGGGTGATGCTCGCGGGCCAGGAGCAGGGTGCGCCAGAGCGCCTCTTTGGCCTGCACGCCGCTTAGCGCCCCCTCCAGCTCCACCAGACGGCTTAAGTGGGAGTAGCGCACCACCTCGTTGTTGAGTTTGAGGCGCCCCATCTTCTCGGCCATCCACACCCCGGCGCCTTTGAGGCGAGATGGCGAGATCTCCAGCTCCTTGAGGATGGCCCGCAGGAGGGTGACCTCGTCTTCGATGGCTTCGGCGATCTCGGCCATGGTGTGGCCAATGGGGTTGGCGCTGTTTTCTCTGGCGATGCGCCGCGCCAACTCCAGCCCGCCGGTCGCGGCGGCGTAGTGATCGCGAAGGTAGGTCTGCAGGTAGAGGCGTTCGCTCATGATCGAATCCGCGGGGTAGAAATGGTTTGAGCTCACCGAAAGACGCTGCGATGAAGATGGGCACCGAGCCTTCGTCTACCAAACGCCCCCACCGGGCCCGGGACCGGGCCCGGCCTACTCTCCCCGCGCTTTAGGAGCAGACGATGCAAGAGGCCATGGCCGGATATTTCAAACGCTTTGCGACACACGCCCGGCGCGCCGCCGGGGAACACCCCCTGGAGCTCATCCTGGGCGTGGCGATCGCGGCGCTGCTCAGCGCGACCACCGAAGACCTTGTCGATGGCGGCTGGGCCGTGGCCATGGCCGGGGCGGCAGCGCTGGCGATGGTCTGGCTCTTCGGTCTGAGCTACCTGAGCCGCCTCCAGGTGCTCCGGCCGGCGCCCCGCTGGGCGTTGAGCCTGGCGGTGATCGGGGTCTGCGCCCTCTGGGGCCATCTGGGACTCTCCGGGGACTCGATCGCCGAGGTCTGGCGCCTGGGGCTGATGCTCACCGGCGCCGGCGCCGCGCTCCTGCTCATCCCCCTGGCGCTCCGAGAGCACCCCCTGCCCTCCTCGCTGCGCTACCTGCGGATGACCTACCGCCTGGTGACCTCGCTGCTCACGCAGACCCTCTACCTGGGCGCGCTCTGGGTAGGGATCGCCCTGGCGCTGAGCTCGCTGGAGGCCCTCTTCGATCTCCACATCTCCCCCGAGATCTACGCCCACCTGGGCGCCTGGATCGCCGGCGTGGGCCTGCCCTGGATGCTGGCCACCCGCACCAGCGTGATCCTGGAGCTGGACACGCCGGCCCCCTCCGAGGAGATCCACTGGTTTGTACGCCTGGGAGTCTACCTGGCGCTCCCCCTGACCGCGCTCTATCTGGCGATCACCTACGCCTACGCCTTTCGCATCCTCCTCACCGAGGGCCTGCCCGCCAACGTGATCTCCCCGCTGATCCTGGGCGCCGGCCTGCTGACCTGGCTGGCGCTGGAGCAGGTCGAGCCCATGCGCTCCCACCCGGGCTACGCGGTCTTAACGCGCATCGTCGACGCCCTGCCCCTGGTCGTGGCGCCCACGCTCCCGCTGGCCTTCTGGGCGATCTTCATCCGCATCGACCAGTACGGCTGGACCGAGTTTCGCTACCTGCGGGTGGCCGCGCTGGGGGTCCTGACCCTCTACTGCGCGCTGGGCATCGTCGGCTTTTTTCGCCGGCGCCCCCTCCCCCCCTGGGTCGCCCCCCTGCTCGTCTCGGCCACGGCCCTGCTCTCGGCGCTGGGCCCGCTCAGCGCCCCGGCCCTCACCCAGCGCAGCCAGCTGGCGCGCTTTGAAGCCCTGGTCCACGCCCAGGAGCTCCTCGATGACCGAGGCGCCCTGGATCTCGATCGCCTCAAAAGCGCGCCCCAAAAGAGCAACGAGGCCATCCGGAGCTACCTCTACCTCAGCCATCATTTCGGCCCCTCGCTCCTTAAGAGCTACCGCCCCGACGACATCGATGCGGAGCAGTGGGCCTCGCTCCTCTACGAGCTGCGGTGGAACACCCCCGAGCACGACCCCACCGGAGTGCGCGTGATCCAGGCCCAGACCACCGCGCTGCGGGTGGAGCGGGCCGCCATCATCTACCCGCTCCACCACATGCCCTCCCCCAAAGCCTCGGTCACCACCATCGAGCGCCCCGGCCAACAGGCGCTCCGGGTCTCCTTTGAGGGGAGCACGCTGCTCGTTGACGTCGAGGGCCAAGAGCTCCGCGCCGAGCTGGAGGCGATGATCACGCAGCATGCCGAGCGCCACGACCTGCTCCCCGCTCCCAACGCCCGCGTGATCCTTCGCGCCCCGGACAACACTCGCCGCGGCGAACTCGTGGTGGAAACCCTGCACCTGCAGCGAGGCGACGAGGGGTTTGTGCCGACCAACCTCCTGGGCTCCCTGATTCTGGAAGACTGAACGCGGCGGCCTGGCGCCGCCCACATGCCCCACCCCCGGACAGACATCACCCTCACCAACACTGGACGATCGCCCATAATCACCCCGATCGATGTGCCCTTCTCCGATAACCGCTCAGCCTTTTCCTTTCCCCTCCCGCAGGCATACGGGCCATCGGAATCGGAAACCCCGGAAAGCGAACGATCCCATCCCCAGATTGTCCTCCGGCAGCGCGTGACCGACCCGGCATCACCCCGATTCCCCAAAAATGCGACATTTTGGCGCAGTCGATGCCTTTCCCTCGCGTTTTACCCCGCGCCGAAGCATCGGGCATCCCCTCGCTCGCCAGAAAACTCGCCAGGCGGCCATCGCACATCCTTCATCGTACCTTCTACGCCTTCCTGATGGATGGAGACGACACCTCTCCTGACCAAAGGGGCATGTTGACCGGCACCGCCCCCCGAACTCCCCTCCCTGAACTAAAAGCCCTGAACTAAAAGCCCCCGAACAAAAACACTCGCTTGCGCCGCCCGGGTGCTTAGCTGTGGCGAGCTCTCCCGGAGAACTCGCCAGCGCTCACCTGGCCCCGCACGCGTCATCCGCTGACGAAGCGTTGCCACCGTCGCCGGGCCGCGCTATCCAGAGAGCCAGCCATTCAGCGCCCTTCACATTCAGAGAGCAGCACTACGCCGGAGAGATGCCATGACGCTTGAGTACATGACCGGGTTTGGCAACGACTTTGAGACCGAATCGCTGGAGGGAGCCCTCCCCCGGGGCCGCAACTCGCCACAGCGATCGCCCTACGGGCTCTACGCCGAGCAGCTCTCGGGCTCGCCATTCACCGCCCCGCGCAGCACCAACGAGCGCTCCTGGCTCTACCGCATCCGCCCCTCGGTGCGGCATATGGGCAGCTACGCCCCCCTCCAGCTCCCCCTGTGGCGCAGCGGCCCCACCACCGATGAGGCCGAGCTGCCCATCGGTCAGCGCCGCTGGGACCCGGTCCCCCTGCCCGAGGAGGCCACCTCCTTTGTCGAGGGCGTGCGCACCATCTCCACCGCCGGCGACGTCATCGGTCAGGCCGGCATGGCCGCGCACCTCTACCTGGTGACCCGCTCCATGGAAGATGAGTACACCCTCTGCGCCGACGGAGAGCTGCTCTTTCTGCCCCAGCAGGGCCACATCCGCCTGGTCACCGAGATGGGCATCCTGGAGCTGGGCCCCGGCGAGTTGGCGGTGATCCCGCGGGGCATGGTCTTTCGCTTTGAGCTCGTGGATGGGCCGGCCCGCGGCTACCTCTGCGAGAACTACGGCGGCAAATTCACCCTGCCCGAGCGCGGCCCCATCGGCGCCAACTGCATGGCCAACCCCCGCGACTTTAAATACCCGGTGGCGGCCTTCGAAGACGTGGAGCGCGAGAGCTCCATCCATATCAAATGGTGCGGGCGCCACTACCGCACCACCATCGGGCACTCCCCCCTGGATGTGGTCGCCTGGCACGGCAACTACGCCCCCTACAAATACGACCTGCGCGACTACTCCCCCATCGGGGCCATCCTCTTCGATCACCCCGATCCCTCGATCTTCACCGTCCTGACGAGCCCCTCGGCCGAGGCCGGCACCGCCAACATCGACTTCGTGCTCTTCTCCGACCGCTGGCTGGTGGGCGAAAACACCTTCCGGCCCCCCTGGTACCACCGCAACATCATGTCGGAGTTCATGGGCCTGATCTACGGGCAGTACGACGCCAAAGAAGAGGGCTTCTTGCCCGGGGGCATGAGCCTGCACAACATGATGCTCCCCCACGGCCCCGACCTCGACGCCTTCGAAAAAGCCTCCCGCGCCGAGCTCCAGCCCCAGAAGCTCGCCGGCACCATGGCCTTCATGCTGGAGACCCGCCTGCCCCAGCACCTCACCACCTACAGCGCCGGCCTTGAGACCCTGCAATCCGACTACGTCGACTGCTGGGAAGGGCTCAAAAAACGCTTCAACGGCACCCCCGAGGGCGACTGGAGCTAAACGCCCCGGCCTCCCGGCGATGTGTGAACCCAAAAAAGGCCGCGTCTTTCGACGCGGCCTTTTTTTATGGGATGGCTTTTCCCCGGCCTTAGTGCACCGGCGCCCCGTGGGCCACCAGCAGCTCCCGCAGGTCCTCGGGAATCGGCAGGGGCCGCAGCGCCGAGATATTGGCGCCGCCGGTGTTGCCCGTGGGGATCGTGCCCACAAAGGACTTCACCCCGCCGACCGCCAGGCGCGGGAGCTGCCCCAGAATCTCGCGCCGATCTTTGATGCGCAGCCCAAAGCGCAGCATCCGCCAGTGGGCCCGCGTGTGCTCGAGGGGAAAGGCCTGCCCCAGCACGTGGGCGCGCTCCAGGTGACGCCAGCTGCGGCTCAAATCGCCCTCCTCCAGAAGGGTGGCCGCCCGGGCCAGCTCGCGCTCAAAATAGGGGCGAAGCCCCCGCGGCATCGTCGTGTTCAAACCCATCACATCTCCTCGGCTCGACCGAATAAAGGGAAAAGCAGCGCCGCGGGCCGGACACCGGCGGCGGCTCGCGGCATAACACCCGCTGCTCTATAGACGACGCTCGCCAGGGGCTCCTTACACCGTCTTCTCCCCGGCTACACCGGGCGCGCCCCTGGCGAGCTCCCCCACCCGGTCGACGGACCAGAGCATCCCCGCGCCCGCGCCGCATCACCCTTCAAAGCCGCTCTGTGGGTGGCGCATCATCTTGATTTTACAGAACTTTCCGAAGATCGTTTCACGTGAAACATCGTATCCCTCCCCGGCCCACCTCCCTGAAAACGCCGCCCCGACAGACACCTTCCCCCGCAGCAAGACCGGCGAGGCCCCCGGCGCCCACGAGCGCCGGCGTGCCGGTCACGTCCGTTACGTTTTGCTACCCGAAAGTCCCCCGAAAGCGCCCCCTCCCGACCTTGCCACGCCCCCTTTGGCCCCTCTACGATGCCTGCCGTTCTGACTCACCCGAGCCCTCCTTAAAAAAGGGGGGATGCCTTGACGACCGCGCCCATCACCCACTCCGGAAGCGAGCCCCATGAAAACCGACGTGATCCGACAGCTCCGACGCGCCTCGCGATTTCTCTACCAGCACCGGGGACTCTCTCGCCTGAGTGACTCCGCCCGACGAGTGGCCGCAAACTTCCCGCTGCAGATCGACCTGGATGACTTTGACGGTGACCTGCATTTCCGCCTCCACCTCGACGAGCATATGGGCAGCCAGATCTTCTGGCGAGGCTCCTACTCCGAGCCCCAGACACGCCTGCTGACCCACCTCTTAAAGCCCCACCACACCTTCATCGACATCGGCGCCAACCACGGGGAGTTCACCCTGGTGGCCGCCAAGCACTTGAGCCAGGGGCGCGTGTTTGCGTTCGAGCCCGGCGACGTCATCTTCCCGCGCCTGGCTCACAACGTGGAAGCCAACGGCTTTGATAATGTCACCCTGGTCAACCTCGGGCTCAGCGACAGCCCCGGAAGCGCCACCTTTTATGAGGCCGAGACGCGCGCTAACGATGGCACCTACAACCGCGGCGTGGCCTCCCTCTACCCCGACGAGAAACGCAGCCGGCCCTCGCATACCATCGAACTCACCACCCTCGACGCCTTTGTCGAAGAACACGATCTGGAACGCCTCGACCTGATCAAAATCGACGTCGAAGGCGCCGAACTCGCCGCCCTCCAGGGCGCCCACCAGACGCTCACCCGCTTTCGGCCCCACATCATCTTTGAGCTCAGCCAGGTCACCTGCCAGAACGCGGGCTACCCCATGACCCGGCTCCTCGACGAGCTGAGCGCCTACGGCTATGTCTTTTTGCGGATCGACGACGATCGCCCCGGATTTGCGCTGCGGGCCCTCGACGCCACCCGCTTAGGCCTCTTCCAAAACGTGCTGGCCGTCCCGCCCCGCTTCCTGGCCGACACCTGAGAGCGACGGGGAGGTCTGCCCACGCCCCCGGCAGGCCTCCCGAGGCTTTGCCCCGGCTCATCCGGGGCTGCCTCTCCCCGTGCCAGCCCCCCGCGTCACACCTGCCCTTCCCCGGCGACGAAACGCCCTCAACGGGCGACGCTTCTCGTTGCCTGAGCGCGCCTCCTCTTTCGCGCGCCATCCTCCCGCCGCATCGCCCCGACGAGCGCACACAGCCACGAGCGCCTTCCCCGGGCGGAGTGACGAGCTGTGCCCCCGGGAGTTCCGGTATCTTCCCCGTGCCAGAAGCCCCGGGAGCTCCCGGCGCCCCGAGGGTCACTCCCGCGCTGATCAACGCGGGGGTGTCAGCGGCCTTTGAGTTTCTTCAGCACCTGAGGCAGGATGGCAGCCATCATCGCATTTCGGTCGTCGTGATCACCGCCAGGGGGACTCACCGACGGTGATCGCTTTCTCTTCTGCCAGAGCGCATCAACACCATCCTTGAGCGAAGCGCATCCCGCGCGATCGCCTCCGCGAAGAGTTTCGAAGAGGGTGAGCCGCGCGCCACCCGCACATTATCTCTTTCAGGCCCTCCACCCGGAACCCGGTCCTCGGATCAGGCGCCACGCGTCTACAACCTCAGGCTGGAAATCATGCTGCAAAAGGCTGTCGACTACTTCATCCCCGAAAACCTCCGGGGTGAACGCAACATCGAGCGCAAACGCGCCGAGCTCGCCATCAAAACCGTCTTTTTTATGGTGATATGGGGGCCGATCATCGGCCTCTTCTCCTACACCAGCCAGGGCTCGTTGCCGATCGCGCTGGCGATCGGCGCCGGCACCATCTCCATCGCGCTGGCCCCCTTCGCGCTCAAAGCCCGACGCAACATGCGCGTGGCCGGCAACCTGATTCTGTTGCCCTTTTACGCGCTCATCGTCGGGCTGGTCTTTGTCTCCGGGGGCATTCAGGCGGCCTCCATCAGCTGGCTGGCGCTGGTCCCGATGTTTGCCCTGCTCTTCTTCGGTGCCGGGCCGGCCCGGATCTGGATGGCCATCACCGTGCTCACCTGGCTTGCCATCTTTGGCGCCGATGTCGGCGGCTTCCCCTTCACCGACTCCACCAGCCCGGCTGGCGACGAGCTGCGCCGCCTCCTGGAGATCATGGGTCTGGGCTGCGTGATGTTCTCCATGTTCGTCTTCAAAGACCGCCTCCAGGACTGGCTCATCGGCAACGTCAAAGAACGCGAGGCGGAGACCCGGGCCGTGGTCGACACCGCCCCCGATGGCATCCTGGCCATCAACGCCGACGGGGTGATCGAAGCCGCCAACCCGGCCACCGCCCGCATCTTTGGCGCCGAGGTCCGCGAACTCTACCTGCGCCCCATCGCCGAACTGGTCCCCTCGCTCAGCGCCTCGCGTCTGGCTCAGGCCGCTCAAGACGGCTCCCTGCGCGAAGCCACCCAGCTCGAAGCCCGACGCCACGGCGAAGACTTCCCCATCGAGGTCGCCCTGGGCGTGCTCGGCGATAGCGCCCGCGCCAGCTACGTGCTCATCCTGAGGGACATCACCGAGCGCGTCGCCGCCAAACTGGCCCTGGAGAAGGCCCGCGACGAGGCCCTGGAGGCCAACCGCGCCAAGAGCACCTTTTTGGCCAACATGAGCCACGAGCTGCGCACCCCGCTCAACGCCGTCATCGGGTACTCCGAAATCGTCCTCGAAGAGATCGACTACATCGAAGAAGAAGGCGGCCCCGCCGCCGAGATGGTCCGCCCCTTCCGCCCCGACCTCAAACGCATCCGCTCCGCCGGAAAGCACCTCCTGGCGGTGATCAACGACATCCTGGACCTCTCCAAGATCGAAGCCGGCAAGATGACCACCCACATCGAGCTCTTCGACATCAGCGAGCTCCTCGACGATGTGGCCGGTACCGTGGCCCCCCTGGCCAAACAGAACTTCAACGCCCTGACGCTCACCCTGGATCCGAACCTGCGCTTCATGCGCTCCGATCCCACCAAGGTGCGTCAGATCGTGTTCAACCTCCTCTCCAACGCCTGCAAATTCACCCGCCAGGGCCAGGTCAAAGTCGACGCCCGCAGCGACGACGACACCAACACCATCGTCCTGCGCGTCGAAGACACCGGCATCGGCATGACCCCCGAGGAGCTTCAGGAGATTTTTGAGGCCTTTACCCAGGCCGACACCTCCACCACCCGTGAGTTCGGCGGCACCGGCCTGGGCCTGACCATCACCCGCCACTTCGCCAGCCTCCTGGGCGGCACCATCGAGGTGGAGAGCCACAAAGACCAGGGCACCATCTTCACCGTGCGCCTCAGCGCCGATCTGCGCGCCAACGAACTCCCTCGCCACTCGCCAGCCGAGGAGCGCGACACCCCCCGACCCGACCCCGGCCCCGGTCCCGGCGACACCGTGCTGGTGATCGACGACGATCCCACCGTGCGCGACCTGCTGCGCCGGATGCTGGAGCGCGAGGGCTTTGAGGTCGTCGCCGCCGCCAGTGGCACCGAGGGCCTTCACCTGGCCGCCGAGCTCATCCCGGCAGCCATCACCCTCGACGTGATGATGCCCCAGCTCGACGGCTGGTCCACCCTGGCGCGCCTCAAATCCGACCCTCAGCTCGAGCAGATCCCGGTGATCATGGTCACCATGGTCTCCGAAACCTCCCGCGGCTACGCCCTGGGCGCCGATCACTACCTGATGAAGCCCATCGACCGCGACGCCCTCCTCACCATCCTGGACACCTACCGCTCCGAGCCCGACCAGCCCCAGGGCCGCGTCCTTTTTGTCGAAGATGACGAGCCCACCCGCTCGCTGATCGCCCGGGTCCTGACGAAAGAGGGCTGGCAGGTCGACCAGGCCGAAAACGGCCTGGAAGGCCTGGATGCCCTCGGCCAGAAGCTCCCCGACCTGATCCTCCTGGATCTGATGATGCCCAAAATGGACGGCTTCGAATTCTTGAGGCAGGTCCGCAAGGACGAGGTCCACGCCACCATCCCGGTGGTCGTGATCACCGCCAAAGAGCTCTCGGCCGCCGACCGCCAGGAACTCGCTCAGAGCACCCGGGAGATCCTGCCCAAGGGCGGCGACGAGAGCGATCTTCTCCTTGAGCAGATCCGCGCGCTGGTGCAGAGAGTTCGCGAGCACGCCTGACCCCTCCCCCCCCGGGCCCGGGGGGGCGCGTCGATTCGACGCCCTCCCCCCGCGCGCCCTCCCCTTCGTCTCCCCCCCCCGCCGATTCTCGCCACTCGCCCCCGAGGTTGCTGATGCGTCTCTCCCCCCTGGTGTTTGTCACGATCCCGCTGCTCTTCACCGCCTGCGATCAGGCCCCCGAAGTTCCCCCGGTCGATCCGAACCTCGGGCTCACCGGGGGCCAGCTCGTCTACAGCGAGACCTTTGACGATCCCTCCTCAACAGACGAATGGCAGTCGGGCTACCCGGGCTGGAAATACGAGGAAGGCAAACTCAAGGTCGCCGGCGCCCGCAACGACGCCCTCTGGCTTCAGACCCCGCTGCCCGAGCATTTCCGCCTCAGCTTTGAGGCCACGGCCCACTCCGAGACCGGCGATCTCAAGTTCGAAATTCTGGGAGACGGACGCACCCACGAGAGCGGCTACGTCGGCATCTTCGGGGGCTGGAACAACAGCCTCAACATCATCGCCCGTCTCGACGAGCACGGCGACGACCGCCTGGTCGGCGCCGGCGATCAACGCGTCGAACCCGAGCGCACCTACACCTTCACGGTCGTGCGCACCGATCAGCGCCTGCGCTGGTACGTCGACGGCAAACCCTTCCTGACCTACGACGACCGCGCCCCCCTGCAGGGGCCGGGCCACCGCCACTTCGCCTTCAACAACTGGCTGGCCCCGGCGAGTTTCGACAACGTGGAGATGTACGACTTAAAAGAGGTAGTGAAGTAGGGGGGGAGGGGGCTCTTCAGTCACACCGTCAAACGCGCGGGGGCTGGCGAAAGCCAGCTCCCGCGTTTATGTCAGCCCAGTCGCCGCAGGATCCCGGCCACGTAGCGCTCCAGCGCGCGGGGCTCCATCGCAAAGAAGAGCGAAGGCTCCACCAGCTCCAGCTCCGCGACCATCGGCGCTCCGTCCCCACCCCGCACCAGATCGATCCGGGCGTAGAGCAGACCTTCTCCCCCGATCGCCCGCAACGCCCGAGATCCCAGCTCCGCCTCGGCCGCATCCACCGGATGCGGCCCGCTCACCGACTCATCTTGCCCGGCAAAACGCGGCGCCTTACGCATGCTGTGGGTCAGCTCCCCATCGATGTAAATCAACGAGCGCTCCCCGTAGGTGTCCACGCTCTCGATGTAGGGCTGCACCAGCACGTCTTCGGCCGCCACCAGCTCGGCCGCCAACGCCTCATCGAGCGCGCCGACCTCCATCACATGCGTCTGGTACGAACCGGCCGAAACCGCCGGCTTGACCACGATCTTCTGCCAGCCCTGGTCCGCGCAGAGCTCGGCCACGCTCACCGGGGAGCCCTGCTCCAGCATCGCGGTGGGCACCGCGGCCACCCCGCGCAGACTCAGCATGAGCAGGTAGCGCTTATGGGTGTTCCACTGCACCACCGCCGCCGGATTATGCAGCTCGCTGAGTTCGCCGGCGGCCTGCGCCCAGGCCACAAAGGCCTCCCGGCGACGGTGGTAATCCCAGGTCGAGCGGATCACCGTCAGACTGGCCTGCGACCAGTCCACCTGAGGATCATCCCAGACCACCACCCGGCTGCGCAGCCCCGCCGCATCGAGCGCCGCCATTAGCGGCGCCAGATCCGGGTCGGGCTCCGGGAGCTCAGCGCAGGTGACCACCTGCACATCAAAGGCCCGGGCGCCTATCCCTCGTCGAGTCTCCATCACAGGATCACATCCACGCGGTAGAGTTTGCCCTCGGACTGATGCACAAAGTAGAGGTTGCCATCAACGGGGCTGACCTCCACGCCGGCCAGCGCGCCGGCGCCCAGACCGGTATCGAGCTCCCGCAGGTGCTCGCCTTCCAGGCTAAACGCGTGCAACTTGCCGGTGGCCTGGTCGCTCACAAAGATCACGCCTTCGTAGAGCGCCAGTCCGCTGGGCGCCTCCAGAAGCCCCGGGGCCACCACCTCTTCGAGCTCGACGCCCTCCATGTGATGGAAGATCTCCAGCCCGTCGAAGTTCGGCTCGCTGATCGGCGAGCCCTGCTCCCCGGCGGTGATGTCCAGGCGCACGATCCGAGCGTTGCCGGTATCGGCCACGTAGAGGAGGTTCGTCTCCTTATCGAGCTGCATATGGCTGGGCACGTTCTCCACCCGCTTGACCTGCCCGGGCACGTAGCGCAGGACCTCGCCATCGCCGTGGTAATCCTGGCCGGCGCCGTGGTCCATGGCAAAGTCGGTGCGATCGATTGAGCCCAGCTCCCCGTTGAACACCCAGTAGACGTTATCGACCTCATGGGCGATGCCCATCCCGTAGGGCGCGTGATGCAGCATATCGAAGTGCGACCCGTTGAGCCCGGGAGGCTGCACGCCAAAGACCTCCAGGTCGGCCGACCAGAGCACCGGCCCCATAAAGTCGACCGCGCCGTCCATGTAGTTCGCCGTGCGCGCCTCGCCGACCGTGGCCCAGAAGCCATTATCGCCAAAGGCCAACGCCGGCGGACGACGCATAAAGTGCCAGGCGTTGGGATCGGTCTCGGTGTAGACCTGCTGCTCGGCCGAACCCACGTCCCAGATCACCGCCACCGAGCCTTCCAGCGCCGCGCAACCGGCCGCCGTGGCGTTGCCTTCCTCACAGGGCTCGTCGCTCTCAAATTCCCGGCGCACCAGCCATAACTCGTTCTCTTCGATCGGATTGAACGCCAGATCGGTGAGCTCCATCTCCCGCTCGGTCGTGTACACCGTCACCAGGTCCACCGACCCGGGACTGCCGTCGCCCACACCGATCTGATGCCCCATCGGGAGCGCCTCACAGGTCGCCTCCGGCGAACACCAGGGGGTTTCCCCGCCACAGTCGGCAAAACTCTGGCACTCCGCCGGGTTCTCTTCGCCGCACCCGGCGGCCATGACCACCGACGCCGCGCCTACCAGGGCCAACTTCTTCACGCTCAACACACCCACATCCACTCCTTTACCTGGGCGCCCCGGCCTCTCACAGGCCCCGGCACCGGACGTCTTCTTCATCGCGTTCCCATCGTTCGGGCCGGCACTTTACGTCAGCACCCCGGGCGGAGCAAAGGCACAAACACCGCGCCACCAGCCCATCCCAGGCACTGGTCAGCGGTGTCGGTCCGTGCGACGCCGGCCACAGGCGCACATCGAGCCAGAACGGAACCTGCCAGAGCTGACGCTCGGCCAGGCCCCTTAGCTCCCGAATCGCCGCGCGACGCTCCCGGGAACCCAACCCCGCTAACGCCCCGACAAACGCCCCCAGACGCCTCACAGGCTTAAGCGCCACAGCCTGATGCTGCCCCGGATACACGCTCAAGGCCTCCTGCCAGAAGGCCTCCAGACCGGCGGCCTCGGCCATCAGAATCAGCGCCATGTTCAGATAGCTGGCCGCCACCCCCTCGGCGGCAAAACGCCGCGTCGACGTCTTCAAGTACCCTCCCAACGTCACCCGATGCCCACCCCGCGCCTCCAGCGTCGCGATGAGGCGCTGGTCTTCCAGAAAGCCCAACTCCTCATCAAAGCCCCCCAGCGCCTCAAACCAGGACCGGCGCATCCACAACCCCTGATCGCCGTGAGTGGTGTTGGACCGGTTGAGCGCCGACTTTCGTTCCAGCCCCCGGTAAAAACCGGGCCACTCCCGGCGCCCCGCCCCCTCGAACACCAGCGCGAAATGCCCCACCACCGCCCCCGGAGCCCGGGCCTCCTCGCGGCGCATCTGCTCCAGCGCGTCGCGCAACAGATCCGGATCGGCCGGGACGCTGTCGGCATGCAAAAAAAGCAACCACTCGGCCTGACAGGCCCGCGCGCCGGCGTTCATCTGCCGCCCGCGCCCCCGCGGCGCCCGCACCACCCGGGCGCCGGCCTCGCGGGCCACCTGACAGGTCGCGTCGGTCGAGCCCCCGTCGGCCACGACCACCTCCAGGCGCACGCCCCGCTGCGCCCGGAGCGCCCGGAGCACTCGCCATAACCGCGCCTCCTCCTCCAGGGTCGGAATCACCACGGCGAGTTCCGCGGGCGCCGGTGGATCAGCGCGACGACTGTGCTCTCTTTCAACCACGTACCACTCCCTCTCATCCCCTCCTCGCGCACAACGCACCTGTCTCTTCGGGAGGCCTCTCCCCCTTATATCAGCTCGCTCCCGGGGGCACCCTTGTGCTCAACCCGCCGCAGCACACCTCCCCCCGACCGGCTCGCCACCTTCACGCTGGCGAACAACGCCCGGCTACGATACACCGGCCTCCAACACAGACCTCCTCTCCCCGGAGCCATCATGAGTGAAGGACTCGATCAAGAAACCCTGGAAGGACGCCTCAAGGCGATGCTCGACACCCTGAGCGAAGACGATTTGCGCTATCAGGCGCTCAAAGGTTCGGTGGATTTCCGCTCGGCCTGGGTGGAGCTGGCCGAATACTTGAGCGACATCGTCGACAACGACGCCTTCAAGGAATGGGGCTATCGCACGGTGTTTGCCTACTGCGCCACCGAACTCGACATCAGCCGGGCCACCGCCCGCAAAATTCTCGAAGGCTACAGCTGGCTGGCCGAAGAGGCCCCCGAGTACCTGCCCCGCAACCGGCGCCCCGATGAGCCCGCCCGCGTGTTGCCCGACATGGACACCGTCTCGGTGATGGCCAAAGGCTACCGGGAGGTCGCCGACGAGCGCGTGCCCCAGGAAACCTACATGGAGCTCAAGGACTCCGCGCTACGCGGCGAACGCAATGCCCGGGAGCTGCGCAAGGAGTTCCAAGAGGCGGTCCCCGAGCACCTGCGTGAAGAGCCGGCGCCCAACCCGCTCAAACACCTCAAGCGCGCGCTCAACGAGGTCGAAAAAGCCCTCGACCAGATGGAGCCCGAGGAACAGGCCGACATGCTCCAGCAGGCCGGCGAGCTCCGCGACGCGATCTTTGCGCTGGTTTCCAGCCAGGAAATCGCCGGCGAGTAAGCCCCCCGGCAACTCGCTTGCACAAATTGCTGCGCCCTCCGCGTCTCACCCTTTAGAGTGAAGTTAAATACTTCCAGGTGGGCGCCGGGGGCGACACATCGTCTCCTCTTCCGCGCCCGAGTCTTCGGCTAACCTTCTGCGGATGATGAGATGATGCGCCTATTTCTTCCCGGCATGCTCCAGGCTCTGGCGCTCGCTTCCCTTGTGGTGGCGGGCTGTGAAGATCCCTCCCTGCAGGCCTCCCACAGCGCAAAGCACGCGCTGGTCCCCTATCAATCCCCCGGAGCCGGGGTGCTCCCGGGGGGCACGCTCAGCGGGGAGGCCGCACCTGGCGAAGAGCTCTGCCTGGCGAACTACACCTATCGGGTCCAAAACGTCTCCGCCGGGGCTATCTCGCTCGCCGGATTCAGTCAGACGCCGGCCCAGACCTCCCGGGAGGTCCGTCAGCTCCTCGCGCCCGAGCTACCGGGGGCAGATAGCCTGGCCACTCGGCTCGAAGCGCGCCACACCGAGCTCGCCGACCAGGGGGCTCGCGAGGTCGTATGGCTGGTGCTGACCACACCTCACCTGGTTCGTTCGCTCCATCCCTATGGCCCCATCTACGACAACGGTGTCTCCACCTACGCGCCGGAGAGCACCTGCGGACTTTCGCCAGAAGAGCGGCCAGCAACACCCGGGGAGTTCGCCCGGCGCTGCGGTAGCGCCTACGTCAACATCGAGGTGCTGGGCCGCATCTTTCTCCTCCTGGCCGACGTCACCGATCTAAGCCGTGAAGAGCGCGGTGACCTGCGCAACGTCCTCCCCTTCAACCGACTCACCGGCTGGGGGGACGACCCTGCGATCAGCTGGTACAGCAGCCTGGTGGAGAGCCCCTTTGCGCGGATGGGCTGGCACCTCTACCCGATGGGAATCAAGAGCATCTCCGACATCCTCACGCCCGAGGCCTGGCAGCCCTACGACTTCGCCAGGACACCCCAGATCCACCAGCAGATCTCGCAGTCGCTCTCCGAACTCCGACAGAACCAGGTCTATGAGCACCCCTGGTTCGGCGTGACCTACCAGTACGCCACCAGACCCTACGACTCCGTTGAACTTGTCTACTGCCACGCCGATGCCTTTGCCGACGAACTCGACTGCCTGCACCACTTCGATGCGCAGCGCGCCGCGCTGATGTCATCGGGAAGCGAACTCAACGCCCGCTGGCAACTCATGCGCTGGGCCATCGAAAACCCCTGGCGGATGTCCTGGGGCTCCTTGTCCACCACCCGCCAGACCCAGGTTCGCGAGTGGGTCGACGAGGTCGATCGCTGCATCGACGCCTACACCCGAGTCACCGACACCTGCGCCGCCGCCGTGGAAAACCAGGTCGCCCACCAACCCGACGCCCCGACCTTATGCACCGCGTGTACTCCCCCGCCCGACTGCGATCCCGACACCCTGCTGGCGCACCTCGACGAGTTGAGGCTGCCGGAGCACTTTAAGGAGTTTCTGCCAACCGGCCGATTCGAGCCCAGCCTCTTCGTCTTCGAACAGGGCAGGGTCTCGAACGGCGGTCGTTTTGCCAACGCCGACGACTGGATCTGCACCCTCAACCACATCAGCGGCCACTTCGCCGGCGGCGGCGAGTCGGTGATGCTCAAAAAAGAAACCGACGCGAGCTCTGGAATGGGAATCTGGCGGGTGGATCTCAAATCAAAGCGACTCCCCCAGACCCCGGGTCAGCTGCTACGTGCCGGCGCCTCCTGCATCCCCCGGGCACTCTTTGGGGCGACGAGTATGGCGCCGGAGCGGGACGACCTCCTCGACCTCTTCACCCCCTCCCGATCCCAGACCCTGGGGATCGGCTTCCGCGATCAGGCCCACGCCCTGATCGGCGTGGGCGGTCGGCTCAACGGCCTGCAAACCTACGTGGAGACCACGCTTGAACCCTCCTCGGTGATGGCGTTGAGCACCCTGGTCAGCGACGTAGACGAGCTCCAGGCGCGCGTCCTCTCCTTTGGCACGCTCAGCGAGCCCGGAGAAGGCGGCGTGCAACGCCATATCTGGCCGGCGGGCGAATACAGCCTGCAAACGCCGCCGGCCTCCCCCGAGGCCCCCTCCTCCGAAGCCCGGCGCGCCCTGGCCCCGATCGATGAAGCCTACTGCTATCTCACCGAAATATCTGGGAGATTCGACGGAAGGACCGAACTCATCGAGCTCAGCCCCTCCTACAACGTGTGGGAACTCCGGGTGCGCGCGGCCGCCGGAAAACAGGTGCGGGCCTCCGCCCGCTGCATCCGCTATGCCGACGCCCCCTGAACCTTTCGAATAGGGTCGACAGGGGCACACGCCCCGCCCCTCCGAAGCGAGCCCACCATGGACACCTTCTGCACGACACCATTTCGCCGCCTGGCCCTGACCGCCCTCACCCTGGGAGCCCTTGCCTGCACCGGCTCGGCCTCCGAACGCACGCCTCCAGCCTGCCTGGAGACCGCGCCCGTCGACGATTGCGTGCTGGAAGGCACGCGCGTCACGCTGCGCACCGTCGACGAACTGGAGCACACCTGTAAGGCGATGTGCTCGCGGGCCCGTGCGCTGACCTTTAGCCTCGACACCACCGTGAGTCTGCAGGGATTCACCGGGCTCTCGACCATCGACACCTCGCTGCGCTTTGTCGGCAACGCCGAACTCACGCATGTGGATGCGCTGACGGGCCTGCGCCACGTCGGCAACATCGAGATCGTCAACAACCCCGTGCTTCAACACCTCCCGAACTTCCCCCACCTCAACCGCCTTCTGGGACTCCGTATCGACCGCACGCCCTTACTGAGCGATCTCCACGCCTTCTCCGAGCTTCGGGAGGTCTCCCGGCCCGATGATCCCCGCGCCGCCGAGCGCGGTATCACCCTGGCCAACCTCCAGCGCCTCGAAGATCTCCAGGGGCTTACGCACCTGGAACGCGCCGCCACATTGAGCCTTCACGCCAACCCCAACCTTCGCTCCCTTAAAGGCCCCGAAAACCTCCACGCGCTCCACGCCCTGCACCTCCACGCCAACCCGAAGCTCCACACCCTTGGCGGCCTGGATGCCCTGCAGCGCCTCGACACCCTCACCATCAGTGGTTCGCCCGAGCTCCGGCGCTGCGAGGTCGACGCCCTGCTCTCCCGGCTGGCGTCGGCCCCCCAGGTGGTGGAACTCAAGGACCTGAGCAACGCCCCCTGCTCCTGAGCGCTGGCGCTTCGCGGGCAACTCTGCCATCCTCCCCCCTCTTCACTCAGCATGAGCCCTCACGGGGAGGTTGCCGTGGCGTATGGATGGTTATTCCTTCGCACCCTGATTGTACTCGGTGGCGTACTGGCGCTGGCCTACGTGGCCCTGCGCCTGCTGGCGCGCCACGTGAAGCGCCGCTCCCCCTCCTCGGAGGGGCACATCGAGGTGCTTGAGCGCCACTTCATCGAACCTCGACGCAGCCTGCTGGTGGTGCGCACTGGCGAGCAGCACTGGCTCCTGGCCAGCACCGAGCACGGACTTCAACCCCTGGGAGAGCTCAACCCGGAGCCCTGGCAATCGACCGAAGCGCCCTCCTTAGAGGCCCCCGATCCCGACGCCTGCGACCTCGCGCTCCCCCTTCACGAAACACCGACCGACGAGCGCATTTCGGTCTCCCCGGCCGAACTCAGCACGCGAGAGCACGCCGAAAACGTTGAAACGCATCGCTGAAACGCATCGCTGACCCCTAAAAAAGATCAGAAAAACGCACGTCCCACGCAAAACCTCCGCGCTCGTCTCGACAATAAGAGTCGAAGCATTCGCCTCGTCACCTCGAGCTTGCGGAGATCCTCGTGTCCCCTCGTCATGTTGCCTTTCTAAGTGCCCTGACTCTCGCGCTGATGCCGACGTTGGCCTCCGCCCAGGAGAGCATCGCCCCGGATGCCCAGAGCCCCCTTGCGCTCACCGCGCTGCTGGCCGGGCTCTCCTTGCTGCCCTTTGCCCTGATCCTGGTCACGAGCTTTGTGAAGGTGGCCGTGGTGCTCTCGATCTTGCGCACGGCCATCGGCGCGCAGCAGGTCCCACCGAACACGGTCATCACGGGCCTGGCGATCCTGCTCAGCGTCTACATCATGGCGCCGGTCGGTCACGACATCTTCCAGGAGCTTAAGCCGCACCTGGAAGCCTACGAAAGCGGCGAACTCCAGGTGAACTTCAGCAGCATCGAAGAAGCCTCACAGGCCGCCAGCCAGCCCCTGCGCGCCTTCTTAATGCGCCACGCCGACACCGAAGATCGCCTGCTCCTGCACGAGCTGGCCATTGAGCTTCGCCCCCCCGAACAACACCAGAATGTCGCCGCCGAAGACCTCCTGGTGGTGGTCCCCGCCTTCGTAATCACCGAACTCAAAGAGGCCTTCACCATCGGCTTTATCCTCTTCATGCCCTTCATCATCGTCGATCTGGTGGTGGCCAACATCCTGCTCAGCTTAGGGATGCATATGCTCAGCCCCACCACCGTGAGCCTGCCCTTTAAGCTCCTGCTCTTCGTACTCGTCGACGGCTGGTACCTGGTCGTTAAGGGCCTGATCCTCGGCTACGTCTGACCTTCAATCATCCGGGAGCCTCCCGTGGAAGACTACATCTTACAGGTGGCCCGCGAAGGGCTCTGGCTGGTCCTCATCACCTCGGCCCCCCCGCTGCTCGCCAGCATGGGCGTGGGACTGGCGGTGAGCGTGGTCCAGGCCACCACTCAGATCCAGGAACAGACGCTGACCTTTGTGCCCAAGCTCATCGCGGTCTTCGCCAGCCTGGCCATCGCCGGCCCCTGGATCGGCAGCCAGCTGGTGCGCTTCACCCACGCCCTCTTCGAAGGCTTTCCCAACTACTTTTAATCATCCCTTCCCCTCACCACAGCGAAACATCGGCGGCGAGCAGTGGGGCGTCGATACGGGACCTCGGCCCATGCGCGAACTTTTCCAAAACCCGGCCTTTCAAACGATGGCCTTTCAGGGCATCGCGCTGGCGTCGCTCATCGCCGCGCGTCTGATCCCGATCGTGCAGATCGTGCCCTATTTTGGAGGGAAAGCCACCCCGCAGACGGTCAAACTCGCCATCACCATCACGCTCGGCGCGCTGATCTTTCCCACGGTCTGGCTCCAGGGCACGGCCGCTCACATCCCCGAAAGCACCGCACTCCTGGGGCTCCTGCTCCTCAAAGAAGTCCTGGTCGGCTTTACGCTGGGCTTTGTCGCTGCGCTCAGCTTTGAAGCCATACGCGTGGCCGGTCAGCTCATCGACAACAACGCCGGCCTCACCCAGGCCACCTCGCTTGCCCCTCAACTCCCCGAGCGAGTCTCCCCCACCACCAACTTCCTGCTGCAACTCTCGATCGTCATCTTCTTTGCAATTGGCGGCCACCGCCTCGTCCTGTGGGGGCTGGCCAAGAGCTTTGAGCGCCTGCCCCCCCACGCCTTCATCGGAGGGGAGAGCGCGGCCGGCACCGAACTCCTCGCGCAGAGCGCCGAACTCCTCTTAAGACTCACCGCTGATGCGATCGCCCTGGGCGTTCTGATGGCCTTCCCGGTCATCGCGGCCATCCTTCTGGTCAACGTCTTCCTGGCTCTGGTCAACAAGTCAGCCCCCCAGATCAACGTCTTCTTCCTGGGCATGCCCCTCAAGGCCGCCGTCGCCGCGTTTGTGCTGCTGCTGGGGCTCGATGTGGTGCTCGACCTCTTCGCCAACCGGGCGCTCGAAGATCTCACCTACCTGGAGACCTTGCCCGCGCTCTTCGGAGGTCCTCCATGAGCGAAAAGACCGAAAAACCCACCCCAAAGAAGCTCCGACAGGCCCGAAAAGACGGAAAAGTCGCCAAATCCGCCGAGTTCACCGGGGTGGCCGTCATGCTGGCAGCCCTGGCCACCCTGGCGCTCTCACTCCCCCTGGTGGTCAAAGAGCTCGCCGCCCTCACCGCGCGAGCAATTGAACTCAGCACTCGCCCCACCCTGGATACGACCGTGGTGGGGGCCCTGCTGCAGGAGTCCCTGGGGGCGTTGGCCCGGGCGCTGATACCGGTGCTCGGAGCGGCTTTCGTCGCTGCCGCGCTCACCACCTACCTTCAAGTGGGCGCGCTCTTTGTCATCAAGCCGCTCATCCCCGATCCCAAACGCCTGGATCCGGTCCAGGGCGCCAAAAAAATCGTCTCGAAGGAGCGGGCGGTCGAACTCATCAAGAACCTGTTGAAACTCAGCCTGATGGGATGCGTCGGCTACGGCGTGCTGCGCGATTGGCTGCCGCCGATGGCCCGCGCTCCGGGTGGGGAACTTTTGGGAGCCCTGGGAGCCCTGGGAGCAGCCACCTTTCGACTCACCACCTATCTGGTCAGCGGATTGATCATCTTCGGCGTGGTCGATCTTCTCCTGCAACGCCACAACTTCACCAAAGGACTGCGCATGGCCAAGCATGAGATCAAACGGGAGCATAAAGAGAGCGAGGGCGACGGGCAGATCAAAGGGAAACGCAAACAATTCCACCGGGAGCTGCTGGCCGGCGGTAGCCTCTCCCGAGTTCGCGACGCGGATGCGGTGGTGGTCAACCCCACCCACGTGGCCGTGGCGCTGAGCTACGACCCCGACGCGATGCGCGCGCCCACCATCGTCGCCAGCGGTCGCGGCGTCACTGCTCAGGTCATCAAACGGGCGGCCTACCGTCACAACGTGCCCGTAGTTCACAATGTCTCGCTGGCCCGCGCCCTGGTGGAACTCGGCGATAACACCGAAATCCCCGAAGAGTTTTTTGAACCCGTGGCCCAGATCCTGCGCCACATCTACAACCTGCGCGAAGGCGCCTCTTCCCAACCTCAGGAGCACCGATGAACGCTCACCCAGGCCCGGAGTCGGACCTCCGCCAGGCACTACTGCATCTGGCGTACTGGCATCTAGAGCGCGGACACCTTCACAAAAGCGAGACCCTCTCCCGCGGCCTGCTGACCCTGGACCCCGGCTGCGGCGAAGCCTGGTACTATCTGGGAGCCTCGCTGCGCCGCCGAGGCCACATCAGCGATGCCGCCCAGGCCTTCGTGCAAGCGACTCAGCTGGGCGACCATCGCCCGGAGGTATGGCTGGCCCTGGCCGAGGCCAAAATCCTCTGCGGCGACGCCCGCACGGCTCGCGCAGCCATCGCTCAGGTCACCCGGGCCCTCCCGAAGACGGACCGCCGCTTCCGGCGAGCGTGTGCCCTGCTGCGGATGTGCCCCCCGGAGGCTGTTGTGTACTGACGCTATGGCGAGGGGTTGACGCGTTCAGCCAACCAGCGCGTCGATCATCGGAGGAAGTTCCGCGGCAATGACGGGCATCCCCTCGTCTTTCGACAACGCCCCCTGCGCCCCCCGTTCGGCCGCAATCATCTCGAGTTCGGCCCTGGGCCGACCCGAGATAATGATCATCGGCAGATGCTTAAGCGCCGCGATCTCCCGAAGCGCACGCACCGTGTCATCATCCGGGACTTCGGGCAGGTTCAGATCCGTGATCACCACGTCGACCCCCTGCGCCGCCGCCTGGCTGACCTCCCCAAAGCGCTCACACGCCACCACCTGGTGCCCCGCGCCCTGACACACCATCGTCAGCATCTGCACGATGAGCGGACTATCCTCGACGATCAATACCCGAGCCATGAAACCTTCCCTTTAAACCTTGCCGCCTGCTCAGACTCCGAGCGCCTCGTTATCGGCTGCCAGCAGCTCTTCGACCAGGTTCAATAGCTTCCCACCGGCAATCTCACCCTTGATCAAGTAGCGATTCACCCCGGCAGAAACCGCCTGGGCGATCTCCTCTTCTTCTTGAACACTCGTGAGCATCACAATCGGCAGGTTATCAAAGGTACCCAACCCACGCACGGCGCGCACAAGCTCCGTGCCGCTCATATAGGGCATCTGCATGTCGGTGATCAACAGATCAAACGCACTCTGTTTAATCCTGGAGAGCGCATCCTTGCCATCGGTCGCCAACACAATATCGTAAGGGCCCTCCGAGAGCACAAAGGCAATCGAGGCCGCCACCGTCTCGGTATCCTCGGCCACCAAAATGCGCAGCTTGCGGGTGGGTTCCTGCCGCTCCACGTAGGGAGCGACCGTCAAGATCTCCCGCACACGGTTCACGAGCTCGCCGCCGCCGATGGCCCCCTTGATCAGATAGTCGATAGCACCGGCTTTGAGTCCGGCTTCGCGCGACTCGGGGTGATCCAGGCTGGTCAGCAGAATCACCGGGATATGATCGAGCCCTGCCGTCGAGCGCACCATCCGCGTCAACGCCACGCCATCCATACGCGGCATATCCACATCGGAAATCACCAGCGAGTAGGCCTGCTCCTGCAGCATCTGAAGCGCCTCCTCCCCGTTCTCCGCGATGTCGATGGGTACCTCCAGATCGGAGAGGATAAACCCGACACTGGCGGCGATGGTGGGGACGTCGTCCACCACCAGGATGCGCTGCTCCAGCACCTCGGCATCAGGCCCGTCTTCAACATCGGTCTGCTCAGCGGCCCCGCCCTCCAGCACAGGAGGAATCTCTGGAAGCTCGACTCCGCCACCCGTGGCGGCCCTCGCTTCACGCGCGGCGTCGACGCTCGGCTCGTCGCTTGCTGGCGACGCCTCCGTCACCGGCTCTTGTCGACGCTCGCCACTCCCCGTCTGACGCGTCTGGCCCAGCTCTCCCAGAGTTTTGCGAAGTTCGGTGACGATCTCATCGGCCTGCACCTCATTGATACGCGCGCCCTTCTCACGGGCTGCGTCTTCGATGAGGGCGTACCCACGAAGCAGGGTTTTGGTCGGCCAGGCCCTCTTCGAAGGCTCCACCTTGCGCATGGCCACGAGCACCTGCTCCATGGTCCCGGTGACCTCGGCCACGGGCTTAAGCCCGAGCATCGCCGCGCCACCGCGAATCGCATGCAGGTGCGAGGTCGACTGCTGCAACGCTTCCTCGGACCCCTGCTCGCTGAAGATCCCCATCATCGCAATCGACAACCCGGTCAGCCGACGGCTGGCTTCCTGCTGAAACGCCTCCACAAACTGCTCCAGACCGGCGGGAACCCCGGTGGGGGCAGGCTTGGAAGTGGGTGGTGGAGTCTCGGTCTGTGTGGCACTCAAAAAGTCGGCCAGACCGGAGAGCCCGCGCACGATCACATCAAGGCGGATGGCATCGGCCTCCTCCGCGCGCATCTCTCCCATGATGTCGGCCAGACCTTCGGCAATCTTCGCGCTGCCACGGCCGTGGGCATTCTCGGTTGAGGAGAGGGCCTCAAAACGCTCCCTTAAACTCTCGATCGCAGCTCGCTGCTCCATCACTTCCGTCAACGCCTGAAGGGGTTTGTCTGGTGGTGAGTCATCCTGCCGAAACGCTTCGGCGCATCATACGCCGGGCTTGCCGCTGGAGCAACGCCGGGCCCGGGCATAAAAAAACCCGACGATCGCCCAGGCGATCGTCGGGTTTATGCCGGGTACGTGATGTCGCCCTCTCTTTAGAGGCGCGCATCACGACGTCCAGCACTCAACCTTATGAGGTCGACGCAGGCTCGACGATCGCGTGGATCCTCCAGCCTTCTCCGCGGGGAGTCGAGACGACATTAATCGGCGTCTCGTACTTCTTGGAAAACTCCGCAAGCAGCTCGCCGAGACGCTCCACCCAACGCTGGGTGTAAGCACGCTCGCGACCACGCATGCGCATGACAAATCGCACCTGGTTGCCGCCCTCCAAGAACTTCTTGGCCCGACGAAGTTTCACGTCCATGTCGTGTTCGTCGGTGTTCGGCCGCAGCTGAACCGTCTTCAACTGCACACGCGAGGAGCGTGAGGCGGCCGTCTTCTTGGACTGATCGTACTGGAACTTGCCAAAGTCCATGATGCGGCAAACCGGCGGGCGCGCGTTGGGAGCGACCTCGACCAGATCGAGCCCGTACTCATTCGCTTTATCCCGGGCCTCGTTGGGGTGCATGATCCCCAGCTGCTCGCCATCGGGCGAAATCACCCGGACCTCGGGCGCACGAATCGAGTGATTAATGCGTGGTCCCGTCGCGTCGTTGCGACTGTTGTTATTGCTCCGGTGAATAATGTCCTCCTTCAGGGTAGTTTATTCTGCGGGCCTGCGTCACGAAGTTAACATAAGCCCGACGACGCAACAAGCAAGCCCAGACCGCTCTTCCCGCGCACCATCGCCTTCGGCCTCCCCTCCCATCCCTCGGGCCTGCGAATCCCTGAAAGCTCGGCGCCCATCGCGCGCCGGCGAGCTTCAAAGAGCAGGTTTGTGCCCTCAAGACACGTCGCCTACTCGGTCAGGAAAATACGGCGCACGCGTGGTGAAATCCGGCAGAGCAGCTCATAGGAGATGGTATGGCCGCGCTCCGCCCACTCCTCGATCGCGATCTGGTCCTCACCGTCGCGACCAAAGAGCAGCACCTCATCGCCCACATCCACCCGGCCGGCGTCGGTCACATCCACCATCGCCACGTCCATGCACACCCGACCGACCACCGGGCAGCGGGTGCCGGCGATCATGACCTCTCCGCCGTTGGACAAAAAGCGCGGGAACCCGTCGTTGTACCCCACCGCGATCGTCGCCAGGCGGCGAGCCTCTCCGCGGGGCGCTCGCCAGGATCGCCCGTAGCCGACGGTATCTCCGGGCGCCACCTGCTGCAGATGCAACACCCGGGTGGTGAAGCAGAGCGCCGGACGCACATCCCGGGCCTGATCCTCCACCGCCTCCGAGGGATGCAGCCCGTAGAGCCCCAGCCCCACACGCACCATATCGTAGCGCGCGCGCTCAAAACGCCAGGCCGCCGCGGTGTTGGCCGCGTGCACCACACCGGTCGGCACCCCGGCTGCGCGGATGCCGGCCAGCACCTGATCGAAGGTGTCGAGTTGACGGTGGGTGAAGGCGTCTTCGTCAGGATCATCGGCCGCGGCCAGATGGGTCATCACCCCCTCGATCGAGAGCGCCTGCATCCGGTGCACCTCCCGGGCAAAGGCCACGGCATCCTCCGGCAAGAGCCCCACGCGGCGCATCCCGGTATCAATCTCCAGGTGCACGCTCACCCGCTTGCCCACGCGCTCGGCCTGCGCGGCCAGCGCCCGGGCCACCGGGCGCGCGTAGATCAGCGCCGTCAGGTCGTACTTGGCGATCTTATCAGCCTCGGAGGCCTGCACATTGGTCACCAGAATGGGCAGGCGAATGCCCCGACGGCGCAGCGGAATCGCCTCATCCGGGTAGGCCACCGCCAGCGCCTGCACGCCCTGCCCTTCCAGAAGCTGAGAGACGCGGGTGGCGTCGTTTCCGTAGCCAAAACTCTTGACCACGGCCATCACCCCGACCTCATCACCCAGGCGCCGACTCAGGGCGTGGTAGTTGTCGCGGATCGCCCCCAGATCGATGAAGAGCCGGGTGGGAGCCACGCTCTCGATGAGCCGGCGCGCGGCGCGATCCAGCCCGACGGTGCGGCTGGCCTTAAAGAGCACCACATCGCCCGGGGAGAGTTCGCGCTCCAGCATCCGGTGGAGCTCCTCCAGGTGCTCGGCCCGGTGCACGCGCTCGGGGCTCATGCCGGCGGCTACCGCCGCCTCCCCCATCAGCGCGGCGAACTCCCCGACCAAAAAGAGCTCATCGATCCGATGGCGAGCCACCGCCTGCCCCAGCTCCCGGTGGGCGTCTGCGGCGCGGGCGCCCAGGTCGAGCATATCGCCAAAAATCGCCACCGCCCGTTGCCCGCCCGAGAAGTTTCGCAGCACCTCCAGCGCGGCGCGCGCGCTGACCGGGTCGGCGTTGTACGTATCGTTGATCAGCGTGATGCCGGCCGAGGTCGTATGCATCTCCAGGCGCATCTCGCTGAGTTCAAAGCGCCGCAGACCGCGGGCGACCTCATCCAGACTCGCTCCCAGCAAGGTGGCCATCGCGGCGGCGGCCGTGGCGTTGCGCACGTTATGCAAGCCCGGCACCCCCAGGCGGATCTCACGGCTCCCCAGGTCCCGCACCGCCAGCTCAAAGCGCCACCCCGCCCCCCGGGCCGCCACGCCCCGCGCCACCACATCGGCCCGGCCCTGCTGGTCACCCGAAACCTGATCGTACGTGCGGGGTTTCACGTGAAACAGGTCCGAAAACTGGCGCTGCACGTCCTGCGAAAGCACCAGATGGCCCTCGTTCAGATCTTGGAAAAGCAGGGACTTTTCTTCGGCAATGCCCCGGGCATCGCCCAGTCCCGCGGCGTGTGCCGAGCCGATGTTGGTAAGGATGCCGTGGGTGGGCCGGACCATCCGCACCTGACGGGCCATGTCGCCCCGATGGCTGACGCCCACCTCGACGATGGCCACGTCGTGATCGGAGCGAATGCCCAGCAGGCTCAGCGGGACCCCCACCTGGGAGTTGTAGCTGCCCGGACTGGCGTGCACCGTGCAGGTCGCCCCGAGCATTTTGGCCAGCATGTCTTTGACGATCGTCTTGCCGTTGGAGCCGGTAATGGCCACCACCGGGATGTCGAAACGCGCCCGCCAGGCCGCCGCCACCGCCTGCAACGCCGCCCGGGTATCCGAGACCCGGATCAGTGGCCCCTCCCCAAACTCCGCCCGGCTCCCGTGGTGGACCATCGCCGCCACCGCCCCCTGCTCAAAGGCCTGATGCACAAAGGCATGGCCATCAAAACGCGGCCCTTCCAGCGCCACAAAGAGCGAGCCGGGCTCCAGCAGCCGCCGCGAATCGACCACCACCTTCTGAATCACCTGGTCGGGGTCGCCTCCCTCCAGGCGTCCCCCCGCCCACCGCGCCACCTCCCCCAGAGTCATCACCTCCATCGCTCCCGGGTCGACCTTCGCACTCACCGCCAGACTCCGTGCATCGGGTTCACCGGCGAGATGCCCTCGCCGAGCCGCGGCGCCTTCTCGATCGCCTCGCTGATGAACTCCCGGGCAAAAGCCACCGCGTCTACCAGCGCGTCCTGGCGCGCCAGACGCGCGCAGATCGCCGCCGAAAACGTACACCCCGACCCATGCACCCGCTTCGAATCGACCCGGTCGGCGCCGAACTCCACAAACCCCGAACCGTCGTAAAACACGTCGCGCACGATCCGATCAAAATGTCCGCCCTTGATCACCACATGCCGCGCTCCGGCGCCAAAAAGCCGCTTCGCCGCTTCTTTCATCTCGGCCAGACTCTCCACCTCCCCCATCCCCGTAAGGTGCGCGGCCTCAAAGCGGTTGGGCGTGACGATGAGCGCCCGGGGCAACAACTTCTCGCGCAGCGAGGCAAACGCCGACTCCGGCATCAGCGGCTCGCCATGCTTGGAGATCATCACCGGATCGACCACCAACGACTCGATCGGATGGTCCTCCAGATACTCCACCAAAAAGCTGATCATCGCCTCGGTGCCCAGCGCCCCGGTCTTGGCCGCGCTCGGTTTGAGATCCCCGAGCACCGCGTCGAGCTGCGCCCGTACCATCGCCTCACTGGCCATCTCCACCAGGGTCACCCCCTGGGTGTTCTGCGCGGTCAACAGCGTCAGCGCACTGGTGCCAAAGACCCCGCAGGCCGCAAAGGTCTTGAGGTCGGCCTGAATCCCGGCCCCTCCCCCGCTGTCGCTGCCGGCAATGGTCAGCGCCACCGCCGGGGCGCTCACGCCCCCGCTCGTCTTGGGCTTCTCAAAAAGATCGAAATACGCACTCATCCTTACCCCTCATCCTGGTGGCCTGCGTCGACCTGGGCCTCGTCGTCGACCTGCGCTCCGGTCTGACCGAAACGCCGCTGACGACCCGTGAAATCCTCAAACGCCTCGATCAGCTGCGCCTCCCCGAAATCCGGCCACAGCGTCTCGGTGATATGCAGTTCGCTGTAGGCGATCTGCCAGAGCAAAAAGTTCGATACCCGACACTCCCCGCTGGTCCGAATCACCAGGTCCGGGTCCAGACGCCCCTGCGTGTAGAGGTAGCGCGAAACCAGGGCCTCGTCGATCTGGGCCGGGTCGAGGTTGCCGGCGAGCGCATCCTCGGCGATGCGGCGGGTAGCCTGGATGATTTCTTCGCGTCCGCCGTAGCTCACGGCCACCTGGAGGATCATCCCGGTGTTCTCGGCGCTGCGCGCCTCCAACTCGGCGATGGCCTTCTGCAACTTTGGCGAAAGCCGCCCCCGGTCGCCGATCACCTGCATGCGGATGCCGTTCTGCAGCAGGCGCTTGCGCTCTTTTTTGATGTAGAGGTCAAAGAGCGTCATCAGCCCGCTGACCTCATCCTGCGGACGTCCCCAGTTCTGCGAGCTGAACGCATAGAGCGTCAGAATCTCCACCCCCAGGTAGCGACAGCTCTCCACCACTCGCCGCACCGCGTTGGCGCCCTCATGGTGCCCCCGAATCCGGGCCATGCCCCGCTGCACCGCCCAGCGCCCGTTGCCGTCCATGATCACGGCCACGTGACGGGGCACGCTCCCCTGAAACCCCTGGAGCGTGGCCTCGTTGATCGTCAGTTTTATTGCCATCGCGCTCGTACTCGTCAGGCCCGTCGCCGGGCAAAAGACTCCATCGACGAAGCTCCACGCGTCGCGATCCTTCTGGCAGATTCGCGCACCACCTCGCCGCCTGCGCTCGCCACGCTACTACGCGCCGGGCAGCGATGAAAGGGCTTCGAGCTCGGCGCTTTCATCGCCCAGGCGCACCTCTTGTCCCACGTCATACGCCCCGCGTTTCATCGACACCAGCGCCCGATACCCCGGGCCGCGTATCGCGCGGGCCACGCTGACCACCTCCCCTTTTTTCGTCCACGCCCCATCGAGCCGCGCCTCCACCAAAGCCCCCACCGCCGGCGCTTCGCTGCCACGGAGACGCACCCTGCGCAGCATCTTCGCCGGGGTGCCCCGGGTGTCCAGACGGGCGATGATCTCCTGGCCCAGGTAGCAGCCTTTATCGTAGGCGATCGCGTCCTCAAACCCCGCCTCCAAGGGAATCACCTTCGCGTGCAGTTCCACCCCAAAGCGCGGCACCCCGGCCTCCAGGCGCATCCGCTCAAATCCCGCCTCCCCGCAGAGCGGCAAGGGGCGGCCCACCGCGTCTTCGATCGCCGCAATCACCGCGAGCACCTGCTCGCGATCGATGCGCAGCTCATAGGCCTCATCCACGCACCAGGGCACCCGCTGCACCACCACCCCCTGGCCCGCCACCTGGCCCCAGGTCCCGGCAAACATCGGCCGACTCCCCGGGCTCAACCGATGCGCCCAGCTCCCGGCCTGCTCCAGCACCATCGACGCCCCGCGCCCGTAGAGCCCCAGCACCGTCGTCTGCGCGCTGCGGTCCTCCAGGGTGACCTTCTCCAGGATGATGTGACGCTTCAGATGCCCCAGCAGCCCGCCCTCCAGCGTGCCGGCCTCCAGGTCCATGATCAGCGCTTCGGGGAAATGCAGCAGCCGCCCCTCCCCCACAAAACGCCCGGTGTGATTCACCCAGGTCGTGCGCTGCCCCCGCCCCTCTTCGGCCAGGTGCATCAGATCGCTGGTCACCAGCCCCTGCAACCAGGGGATGGCGTCCTCTCCGCCCAGCACCAGCGTCTCCCGCGGCTCCCGGGCCACCCAGCCCAGCCCCTGCTCCCGCACCCCGTCCACGCCCTCCTGATCCTCGTGGGCAGGCTCCCCCACGCAGACCACCCGCTCCTGAGGCCCCTCGCCAACCAGCAGGGCGCCCCGCTCCTGAAGCCACGCTCGAAATGCACTCGACATTGCCATCCACTACCTCGTCTGCCTGGTCCTCATCGCCACGCTGCCCGCGACGCCATCTGCCGGGGGCACTGCTTATATGCCGCCTGCGGAACAACCTCCAGCAGCGCTTCGTTCCACCGGCTGAGCGCCCCTGCCAGGGCTGTGGGTGCGCCTTGCGATCAAAGCCCTTCCTGATTAGATTCCGCCTGCCTGGCCGGCCCCCTGCGGGTCGGCCTCTCTTTAAGTTCGGCGGCCCTCGCTCCCCCCCTCCTCGGTGAGCCCGACGTGTCCTCCCCAGATTCTGATCTCTACAATCGGCGCTTTTTCCTCTTCAGCGGCAAAGGCGGTGTGGGCAAAACCACGCTGGCCGCCGCCTTCGCGCTGAGCTGCGCTCGCCGGGGCGAACGCACCCTGCTGATGGAGCTCAACGTCAAGGGCAAGATCAGCTCCCTCTTTGGCGCCGACGGCGTCGACCACGAGATTCGCGAGGTCGACGACAACCTTTTTGCCGTCAACGTCACCCCGGCGGCCGCCATGCGGGAGTACGCGCTGATGATCCTCAAGATCAAGCTCGTCTACCGCGCCGTCTTCGAAAACCGCCTGGTCAGCTCCTTTCTCAAAGTCATCCCCGGCCTCAACGAGCTGGTGATGCTGGGCAAGGCCTACTACCACGTCATCGAAGAACACCCCGACGGCAGCCCGGTCTGGGATAAGATCATCGTCGATGCCCCGGCCACCGGTCACGGCATCTTCTTTCTGCGCATCCCCTCGGTGATCACCGGGCTGGTCAAATCCGGCCTGATGTTTGAGGAGGCCCAGCGCATCCTCGACCTCCTCCAGGACCCGAAGCGCACCGCGCTCAACCTGGTCACCCTGGCCGAAGACATGCCCGTCAACGAGACCCTGGAGCTGGCCAAAGTCGTGCGCCAGGAGATGGGGGTGCCCGTGGGCTGCGTGATGGCCAACGCCGTCTACCGCCCCCTCTTCGACGGGGCCGAGAGCGCCTACATAGACCAGGCCCACGACGAGCTCCAGCAGCGCGCCGACCAGGGCGACGCCCGCGCCGACGCCCACCCCACGCGGGCCTTTTTGGAGGCGGCGCGCTTTCGCAACGCCCGGGTCGCCATGCAACAGGAGTACCTCGATGTGCTCCGCCAGCAGGCCGATGCCCCCCTGGTCGAGGTCCCCTTCTACTTCCACGATCGCATGAGCTTTGCCACGATCGCCGAGATCGCCGAGCACCTGGCCAGCGAGCTCCCCGCGCTCTCCGACAAAGGCGCGCCTCGCCAGCGCTCTTCTGCAAGCTCGTCAGGCTGATCCGCGTCGCGGAGCCAGGCCGGTCCATCCCAAGGAGTTTCCATGGCCTCGAATCCTGAGGCGACATCCGCCTCTCCCTTTGAGCGCGCGCTTGAGCGTCGCGAGGTCGTCATCTGTGTGGGCTCCGGCGGCGTGGGCAAAACCACCTCCAGCGCCGTGATCGGGCTGCACGCCGCGATGGCCGGCCGGCGCGTGCTGGTGATGACCATCGATCCGGCCCGACGCCTGGCCAACTCCCTGGGCATCGAGGCCCTGGGCAGCGAGATGCAACAAATCCCCCTGGATCGCTTTGCCGACCTGGGTCTTGAGCCCCGCGGCGAACTCTGGGCGATGATGCTCGATATGAAGGAGTCCTTTGACCGGCTGGTCCAGCGCTACGCCCCCGACGACACCACTCGCCAGGACATCCTCGATAACCGCTTCTACCACTATTTTTCGACCAGCCTGGCCGGCACCCAGGAGTACGCCGCCTCGGAGCGCCTCTTTGAAATCGTAGAATCCGAGGACTTCGATCTGATCGTGCTCGATACCCCCCCGACCACCCACGCCCTGGACTTTTTGGAGGCCCCCCAGCGCCTCACCGACGCGGTCAGCTCCCGGGCGTTGCAGTGGCTCTACAAGCCCGGCGTCCTCTCCGGGCGCCCCGGCCTGGGGATCGTCTCGGTGGGCACCACCTACGTGATGCGCACCCTGGGTAAATTCACCGGCGGCGAGCTCCTCAACGATCTGGGCGTGTTCCTCAAAACCTTCTCGGCGCTCTTTGAGGGCTTTGAGGAGCGGGCCCGCGCCGTCCAGAAACTCCTCAAAGGCCCGCGCACCAGCTTTGTCGTCGTCACCGCTCCCGACTCCCTGACCGTGGAAGAGGCCCTCTACTTCTTCGAAAAACTCGACCGCGACGCGCTCAACATCGACGCCTTCATCGTCAACCGCGTTCACCCCCGCTGGGTCGGCCCGGAGGCGCTGGCGCAACCGGCCTCGGACCTGGCCCAGGCCCTCACCGATGGCGCCCTGCCCCCCCTCCCCGACGAGGTGGACGCCCCCACGCTGGCCGCGCACCTGCTGGAGAACGCCTCCCAGTTTGAGCTGCGCGCCTCGCAGGACGCCGCCAGCCTGGAGCTGCTCTCGCGGCGCCTCCCCGACGACCTGCCGATCCTCGCGGTGCCCTACTTCAACCGCGACATTCACTCGCTGGCCGGTCTCAACCAGGCGCGCACGGCCCTCTTCGGCTCGTTGTAATCCCTATTCGCCATGTCAGGGGGAGAGTTGCGTCAAGGGGGGACCGCAGCGCGTGAGCGGACCGCACTTGATTCCAGGCCACGATCTTCGCTAGAGCTCCGCACATTCAATGGATGTTGGTGCCGCGCCTGCCGGCGCCCCTACCTCGGAGCTATCATTATGACCCTCTCGACCACCCTTCGCCGCCTGAGCGCGGCCCTTCTCCTAAGCCTCTCCTTGAGCGCCTGCGGCGATGGTGATGGCCTCGGCCAATGCGAAGCCGCGCCCGCCTGCAACGCCGATCAAAACGTGGTGGAAAGCTGCGACGAAAACGACGACACCTGCCACGAAGTCACCATGTGCGGCGACACCATCTACTGCCAGGACATCCCCAACGAGTGCGCGGCCCTCCCCCAATGCGATGCGGACGACGCTGAAGTCGAGAGCTGCTCGACCATTGGCAATTGCTACGAAGTCACCGAATGCGGCGCGACCATCCTCTGCGAGAGGCCCCTGGCCTGTGAGGAGACGCTGGAGTGCGACCCCGGCGACACCGAGGTCGAGAACTGCTCGGCCTCCGGCGACTGCTACCAGGTCACCGAATGCGGCGTGTCCATCCTCTGCGAGAAGGCCGAGAGCTGCGAGCAGACGCCCGAGTGCAACCCCGGCGATACCGAAGTCGAGAACTGCTCCGACGACGCCACCTGCTATCAACGCGAGGCCTGCGGGGAGTCCATCCTCTGCCAGCAAGCCATCGATGAGGGCTGTCCGCACGCCTATACGTGCCCCGACACCCATCAAAGCACTGTGCCCTGTTCCGAATGGGGCGACTGCCTGGAGTTCTACGCCTGCGGAGAGCTGGACTTGGTGTGCACTGGCGAGCAGCGCGACCCGGATGCCTGTTCCGCCACCCCGACCTGCCCCCAGGGCTATGAGGTCACGGATACGTGCAACGGGGTCGTCGATACGCCCTGCATCGAAGCCACCGTCTGCAACACCACCATCTCGTGCACCATCCCTGTCGGCGGCTGAATTCGACACTTTAAAGCGCTCGCCATACCGGGGCGCTGCCTGACCGGGCGATGTCCGACCGAGGGTCGGACATCGCCCTTTTTTTATGCGCCCCATCCACGACCGGGGGTCGCTTTTCGAAGCCGCATCTTCATCGGACTTCGCCCCCCGTCGTTTCGTCTCCGGGCTGACGTGCGCAGGTTTCTGGCAGACACACACCCTCTGCCAACGCCCTCGCCAGGAGGTTTTCCATGCGATTCTCCGACCGCAAAATCACTCGACTCAGCCGCGACGAAATCGACGCGCTCATCGCCCGGGTAAACTACCCCATCTACACCGAAGATCTTTTGAGCGAGTGCCGCCGCGCCAACGCCTCCGAACACACCCTCAAAGCCCTGAGTAATCTGCCCGAGCACACCTTCAAAAACCCCGATGAGCTCAAGAAGGCGCTCCTGGGCTACAAATTCGACCCGGAAAACGAGCCTTATACCTCCGTCTTCAAAGGCAGCAGCAGTCTCCCCAACAAAACCGCCCATTGATGGTCAAAGCTCGCGACGATTCCCCAAAACACACCCCACCTCCCGAACCCCGGGCTGGAGAGACGTTATGAATCGCCTGAGAAACGATCCCGCCACCAACCGCCTCCTCAACGAGGTCACCGAATACATCGCCGAGGTGGAGTACCCCGCCCACACCGGTGAGCTCCTGGACGCGGCCCGCAAAGCCGACGCTCCCGCCCGGGTGATGGAGGTGCTCAAGCTCCTCCCCCAGCGCACCTTCCAGACCTACGACGATCTCGTCGCCCTGGTCGTCGACGCCGAGGGCCAGGAGACCGCCGAAGATCCCCGCGAACACAGCGCGCTGGGCAGCGGCCTCCTCCCCGAAGAGTTTTATCAGTGAGTTTTGATCGGGGCGGCGAATAGAGGCTCTGCGGGGAGGTTGGGGAGGTAAGCGCCGCCACTCAGGCCGCTTAGCTCCCCTTCTGGGCTCAACAGAGCGGCCACTCAGACCCCTTAGCTCCTCTTCTGGGCTCAACAGAGCGGCAACTCAGACCCCTTAGTTGCTCTTCTGGGCTCAACAGATCGGCAACTCAGGCCCCTTAGCTCCTCTTCTGGGCTCAACAGATCGGCAACTCAGGCCCCTTAGCTCCTCTTCTGGGCTCAACAGAGCGGCAACTCAGACCCCTTAGTTCCTCTTCTGGGCTCAACAGAGCGGCGACTCAGACCCCTTAGTTGCTCTTCTGGGCTCAACAGAAGGGCGACTCAGACCCCTTAGTTGCTCTTCTGGGCTCAACAGAAGGGCGACTCAGACCCCTTAGCTCCTCTTCTGTTCGCAACAGAGCGGCAACTCAGACTCCTTAGCTCCCCTTCTGGCCAACCAGATCGACAGCTCAGGCCCCTTAGCTCCTCTTTTACTCAGGTAAATCTCCCCCTCAGCCAGAATCACTCCATGAACAAAAAACCGCATAAAGAAAGGGCGATGCACGACCCTCGGTCGCGCATCGCCCTCCTCTTTTACTCAGGTAAATCTCCCCCTCAGCCAGAATCACTCCATGAACAAAAAACCCGCATCACTCGCCAAGAATGGCCTCGTGGTCGGTCTCGTAATCGACCAGGCAATCGGCCGGGATGCCGCGGCGGATGAGCTCGGTGGCGTGGTTGATATCGGTGTAGAGCACGCGGTCTTCGCTCATAAAGCTGACCTTCTGGCGCAGGCTCTTCAGGGCCTGGCGCGTGCGCTTACCCAGCGCGTAGCCCTCGCGCAGATCCAGGGCCTGCCCGGCGATTAGATACTCGATGGCCAGCACGCGCTCCACGTTGGTCATGATGCGGTAGGCGTGCAGACCGGCGTGCATCCCCATCGAGACGTGGTCTTCCATGTTGGCGCTGGTCGGGATGGAGTCGACGCTGGCCGGGTGGCTCTGGCTCTTATTCTCGGACACCAGCGCGGCGGCGACGTACTGCGGGATCATCATCCCGGAATTGAGGCCGGGCTCGTTGACCAGAAAGGCCGGGAGCCCCTCGGAGAAGTACTTGTCGGTGAGCTTGGCCGAGCGCCGCTCCGAGATCGAGCCGAGCTCGGCGATGGCCAGCTTCAGGTAATCGAGCGCCATGGCCACCGGCTCCCCGTGGAAATTACCCCCGGAGAGGATCGCGCCCTCCTGGAAGGCATCCGGCACAAAGACCAGGGGGTTGTCGGTGACGGCGTTGGCCTCGGTCATCAGCACGTTGATCACGTGGTCGAGCACGTCGCGGCTGGCCCCGTGCACCTGGGGCATGCAGCGCAGGCAGTAGGAGTCCTGCACGTACTCCACCTTGCCCTCCACCGTGCCCGGGGCGGCCCCGGCCAGCTCGCTGCCCTCGAGCATGTAGCGCACGTGACTGGCGCTGAGCATCTGTCCGGGGCGGCGGCGAATGGCGTGAATGCGCGGGTCCAGCGCTTCCATCCGGCCGCCGACCGCCTCCAGGCTCATCGCGCCGATGGCGTCGGCGCAGTCCAGAAGCGGACGGAAGGAGAGGGCGACCACCACGCCCAGCGCCGTCATGGCCTGGGTGCCGTTGAGGAGCGCCAGGCCCTCTTTGTAGGTCAGGCGCACCGGCTCCAGTCCGGCCCGGCTCATGCCCTCTTCGGCGGTGTAGGTCACCCCCTCGATCTGCACCTCGCCAAGGCCGATCATCGGCAGGCACATATGCGCCAGGGGGCAGAGGTCGCCGCTGGCCCCCACGCTCCCGAGCTCCGGCACGATCGGGTGCACCCCGCGGTTGAGCATCTCAATGAGCACCTGGAGGGTGGAGGCGCGAATCCCGGAGTTGCCCTGGGCCAGGGCGTTAATGCGCAGGAGCATCATCGCCCGCACCACATCCACATCGAGCGCCGGCCCCACGCCGCAGGCGTGGCTCATGATCAGGTTGACCTGCAGGCGCTCGGCGTCTTCGGGGCGAATGACCTGGTCGCGGTTGGCACCAAACCCGGTCGTCACTCCGTAGACCGCCTTGCCGCTCTGTGCCATCTGCCGCACGAAGGCCGCGGCCTCGTCGATGCGCACGATTGCTTCGGGGGCCAGCTCCACCGGTTTGCGGTGGTAGACCACGTCCTCAATATCTTCCAGATTCAGCAGGCGCTGACCTAATACTACGGCATCAACCACGGGTTAACTCCCCAGTTTGAGCGCTGCGAGCATGCAGCAGAACCATCCCACAATCATCGCGGTGCCGCCGATGGGCGTGATCGCCCCCAGCCAGCGCGCGCCGGTAAAGACCATCAGGTAGAGCGAACCGCTGAACACCAGGATCCCGGCGGTGAAACACCACCCGGCGGCAATGGCCACCGTCGACTGGGTCTGACTCACCAGCCAGGCCGCGGCAAAGAGCGCCAGGGCGTGCACGATCTGGTAATGCGCCGCCGTCTCCCAGATCTCGAGCATCCGGGCGTCGACCTTATTGGCCAGGGCATGGGCGCCAAACGCGCCGGTGACCACCGCCAGCATGCCAAAGAGGCTGCCGAGCATCGCAAAGGTTTTCATGGTGTCTCCTCGTCGCCTTGAGGGGAGGGCGCCCCTTCGGGGGCGCCCTCCATCAGCTCATCGAGCAGCAGCTGCGCCTTGCGGGCGCTGCGCTGCCGCTCGGAGTTCGGGTGCAAAAAGATCACTTCGTCGGCCACTCGCCGCACCCAGCCGGCGTGATACGCCGCGCGCACCCGGGCGTGCTCCCGGGCCACCCGGGGCTCGGGCTCAGGCTCGGGAGGAGGAGCGGCATCACACCCGCTCCACAGCGCCAGGGCCACCAGCCAGAGCGCGCCGCCCGGGGCCAGCCCCCCCTGGCGAGCCCTTTGCTTAGCTCTGGGATTCATCCCAGAGGTAGGCGCTGGCACGCACGCCGGCATAGAAGTTCTCCAGGTTAAATTTCTCATCCGGGCTGTGCAGACGGTCATCCTCCAGCCCCAGCCCCATGAGGACGGTGGGGGCCTTAAGGATGTCGGAGAAGGTCGCCACCACCGGGATCGAGCCGCCGCCGCGGGTGAACACCGCCTCCTTGCCCCAGACCCGACTCAGCGCCCGGGTGGCCGCCTGCACCGCCGGGGCGTCGCGCTCGGTGAGCACGGGCTTGCCGCCGTGATGCGGGGTCACGGTCACGCGCACCGAGGGGTGGGCGATCTCGCGCACGAAGGCCTCGGCCTGCTCGGCCACCCGCTCCGGATCCTGTCCCGGCACCAGACGGCAGGAGAACTTGGCGTGAGCCTTGGCGGGGAGCACCGTCTTGGCGCCCACCCCGGTGAACCCGCCCCAGATGCCGTTGCAATCCAGCGTGGGCCGCGCCCAGATACGCTCCAGCGTGGTGTAACCCGACTCCCCGCGCAGCGCGGCGGCGCCGGATTCTTCGAGGAACCCGGCCTCATCAAAGGGCAGGGCGGCAAAGTCAGCGCGCTCCTCATCGCTCAACGCGATCACGTCGTCATAGAAGCCCGGAATGGCCACCTGTCCCTTATCGTCGTGCAGCCGGGCGATGATCCCGGCGATCTCGTTGATCGGGTTGGGGATCGCGCCGCCAAAGAGCCCGCTGTGCAGGTCGTGATCCGGGCCTTCCACGGTCATTTCCAGGTAGGCCAGCCCGCGCAACCCGTAGGTGATCGAGGGGATCCCCGGGGCAAACATCGAGGAGTCGCTGATCACCACCGCGTCACAGCTCAGACGCTCTTTATGAGCGGCGATCCAGTGGTCCAGGTTCACGCTCCCGACCTCTTCTTCGCCCTCGATCAACAGTTTCACGTTGATCGGCAGCTCGCCCACCGTCTGGAGCCAGGCTTCCAGCCCCTTGATGTGGCAGAAGACCTGCCCCTTATCGTCGGTGGCGCCCCGGGCAAAGATCTTGCCCTCGCGCACCTGCGGCTCAAAGGGCGGGGTGGTCCACAGCTCCAGGGGGTCGGGGGGCTGCACATCGTAATGCCCGTACACCAGCAGGGTGGGGGCCCCCTCCTTGCCCAGGTGCTCGGCGTAGACGATGGGGTGACCCGGCGTCTCGTGGAGCTCCACCGTGCTCAGACCGATGCCCTGGAGGTGCTCGATGAGCCACTCGGCGCAGCGGCGCACGTCGGCCGCGTTCTCGGGATCGGTGCTCACGCTGGGGATGCGCAGAAACTCGAAGAGTTCGTCTAAGAAGCGCGCCTCGTTATCGTTGAGGTACGCGTCAATGGCCTGAAGGGTGTCGGTGTCGGGGGTGCTCAAGAGGCCTCCGGGGTGGGGGATCGATGGCGCCGGCGCTCCACCGCGATCGGGGGGCCGGCGCGCGAGATCAGACCCGGCCTTAGTACCCCGCGCCCACCGACCGAGGCAAGTCGCGAGCCTGGCGCGTGCGGCCCCGCAGCGCGGCCAGGGCCACCTGCGGCGGCTCCTGCTGGCGCACCGCGTCGCGGGCTCGGGCCAGCGCGTGACGCACCTGCTCGCGGGCAAAGGCCGGCACATCAAAGAGCTCATCTTCGAGCGAGCCCCCGCGGAGCACGATGGCCTCGGCCCGGCGATGCACCATCGGGTCGTCGAGGAGCGCCCGCATCCGACTCAAGTGCAGGGCGGTGGCCTCGATCCAGGCCTGGGCATCCGGCGACTGCACAATGCGCCGGGCCAGCCCCAGGTTGCGCTCGTACACGTTGAGCGCCCGCTCCATCACCACCCGAATCGTGCCCCGGAGCTCCTCAAAATAGATCTCGAGCTGCTCTTCGGTGAGCCCCTCCGGGATCTCGGCCGAGAAGATGTCCAGATAAAAATCCTGATAGAGGCGCCCGATCATGTACCCGGCGGCCACCGACCAGTAGGGGTGATGCTGACGCAACGCCCGCAGGTACTGGGCCTGGGCCGCCAGGTGAAGCTCGGCCTTGGCGTTGAGGTCCTCGGTCATCTTGTCGGTGGGCAGCACCAGCTTCACCTGCTCCATCTTCCCGTGGAAGCTCTGCCCGAGCCCGAAGTAGGCCTGCACGATGAAGTGGCTGTTCTCCAGGAGCTTATCCTCGGCCGACGCGCGCTGATTGAGGTTGATCGCGGCTTCAAACGCGTCGGCGCCCTCCGACCACGCTTCGAGCTCCAGCAGGGCGTTGCCCCGGCGCACATGCGCCTCGACCCGATCGAAGTGGTCCAGATCGCGCAGAGAGACGTCGAGCATCAGATCGACCACCTCCTGGTAGTCGCCGGCCTCGTGCAGCGAGCGGGCCAGACGAAAGCTCGCGTTGATGGCCTCGGTGGTGTCGGCGAACTCGGCGATGATCCGCCGGTAGAGGGTGGCCGCCTCATCCCATTGCTCCAGGTTCTCCAGCGCCAGGCCGGCGTTGTAGAGCGAGGGCAACATGAAGCGGCTCTCGGGGAAATAGGTGATGATGATGCGGTAATTGCTCAGCGCTTCTTCGTAGCGACGAGCCTGAAAATCGAAGTAGGCATTCTCAAAAACCTCCTGGGAGTCCAGGGCCTCGGTGTCGATGGACTCGCCATCGCGCACCCGGATCAGCATCGGATCGGCCTCCTGCTCGCTCACCGCGACGCTCTCAGTGGGGTCGGGATCGGAGCGGGTGGCCGAGGTGGTGCAGGCCACGCTGGAGCTCAAAAGCAGAGCCAGCGCCAGCGCGCGCCGGCGCGGCTTCGAGGAGCTACCGAGATCGCGAAGAGATGAGGAGAGAAGATGTCGCACGGGATCTCCAGAGATAGTGCCAGGGGAGGGCATCGACCGGCCCGGGGCTTCTTGGCTAAAGCCTTGCCGGGCGCCTTCATAGTCCCACAGGAGCTTCCACGATCGCAATGCCCCCCCGGGCAGCTGACCAGGCGCCGCTGGTCAGGCGCCGGTAGGGCAGCGCGGGGGATGGGGCTAGTCGAGCGGTTCCTTCGGGGGCGCATCGGTAGGAGAGGACGAGGGGGTTGAATCCGAGGCCTCGGCCGGCTCCACAAGCTCGGGGGCCTGGCGAGGGCGGCGGCCCCCGAAGGGAAAGCTCAACACCTCGGCCGGGGGAGGCTCGGGAGGAGGAGCGGGGGAGGAGGCCTGGCGCGGACTCACCGGCATCAACCAGCGGATGGCCTTGATGGGGACCTCCACGCACTCGCCACGCTCGTCGCGCAGCACCACGGCGCTCTTGAGATCGCCGGCCTGAGCGTCGATGAGTTCCAGGGGAGTGGCCCGGTGGCGGAGCCAGCGACGGTCCTCCTGATCGTAGCGCTCCAGTTCGAGATCGGCGCCCTCGCGTAGGGCCAGGCGCACCAGCTCCAGGCGACTCTCCACGTCGGCGGCCAGCATCAGATCGATCTCGGGGTGGCGTGGCGACGGCGCGTCCGGCCGGGTCTCGGCCTCGTGCAGCCACTCCAGAATCAGCTCGGCCTCGGCCTCCAGGTGGTGCACCACCTCCTCGGGCAGGGCGCGGCGCAGGCGCTTTACGAGGCGCTCCGACGAGGAGGGTTTCTGCCGCGTGCCCCCGCGCAGGGCGATGGCCACCAGCAGGCGCCCGCCCAGGTAGGCGGCGCTGAGCACGTCCATGGTGTTGAGCAGGGCCGGGGCCACCGGCTCCAGGCGCTCCGGGTAAAAGGGCTGCCGGGCGTCCTGGCGCGGCGCCAGGTGGTTTAAGAAGCGACGCCAGGTCTCCATAAGCGCTCCAAAGGTGGGTGTTTCACGTGAAAACGCGTCTAACGCCCCCAAAACTAAACATCTTCGGGCCGGGGAGCACCCCCCGGATCGCATCCGCCCCCCAGGCTCGCCACCTCGCCACCCCTGAGCCCCGGGCTCGCCGGGCGCCTACCCGGGGATATTCAGCGGGTAGCGCCAGCCCGTCCCGAAGGCTTTGGCGGTGACCCGGAGGATCGGCGCGGATTGCCCGCGCTTGTACTCGTTGCGCCGGATCAGCGTGATGACTCGCTCGACGTGGGCGCGCTCAAAGCCGGCGTCGATGATCGCGTCGATGCTCTGGCGCGCCTCGACGTAGCGGTCGACGATGGCGTCGAGCACCTCGTAGGGCGGCAGGCTGTCTTCGTCGCGCTGGTCCGGGCGAAGCTCGGCCGAGGGGGCTTTTTCCAAAATGTTGGCGGGGATCAGATCGTAGCCCGCCAGGCGGTTGTACTCCCGGGCCAGGGCGTAGACCGAGAGCTTGGGCACGTCGCCGATCACCGAGAGCGCGCCGCACATATCACCGTAGAGCGTGCAGTAGCCCACGGCCATCTCGCTCTTATTGCCGCAGGAGAGCACCAGCTTGCCGTACTTGTTGCTCAGCGCCATCAGGTACACCCCGCGCACCCGGGCCTGGATGTTCTCCTCGGTCACATCGAAGGCCCGGCCGCCGAAGTGCGGGCCGAGCTGGTCGAGGAAGGCGGCAAAGGGCTGCTCAATGCCGATCTCATCGAACTCGATGCCCAGGTTCCCGGCGAGGGTGCGGGCATCGTCGCGGCTATGGCGCGAGGAGAAGCGCGAGGGCATGGCGATGGCGTGCACGTTTTCCGGGCCGAGCGCGTCGGCGGCCAGGGTGACGACCACCGCCGAGTCAATGCCGCCGGAGAGCCCCAGCAGAACCTTTTTGAAGCCGGATTTGCGCACGTAATCGCGGGTGCCCAGCACCAGGGCCGCCCGCAGCTCGGCGATGTCGCTGCGGGGCTCGGTGTCGGCCGATTCATGCGGGGTCACCTCCCCCTGCGCGCTCACCTCGACCAGCTCGCAGCTCTGCGCAAAGCCGGGCAGGCGCGCGGCGATCTCTCCCTGCGCGTCGATGACCACCGAGTTGCCATCGAAGATCAGCTCATCGGTGGCGCCGACCTGATTCACAAAGATCAGCGGGCGACGGTGGCGCTCGGCGTGCTCGCGGAACATGGCCTCGCGGGCGGCGCGCTTCTGGCGGGCAAAGGGGCTGGCCGAGATGTTGATCAACACCTGCGCCCCGGCGCTGACCAGCGCCTCGATCGGGTCTTTTGCGTAGCGGGGCTGCTCCCAGTGCTGATGGCGCGCCCAGGCATCCTCACAGATGCTCACCCCCAGCTTCACCCCCTTAAAGCGCACCAGCGACGCGGGCTCACCGGGCTCAAAATAGCGAGCCTCGTCGAAGACATCGTACTCGGGCAGGAGCTGCTTAAAGACCCGCTGCCGCACGCGTCCCCCCAGGCAGAAGGCCGCCGCGTTGACCAGCTCCCGGCCCTGGTGATGGGGGTTGCGATCGGCGTAGCCCACGATGAGGCCGAAGTCCTCGTCGGTGAGCCGGGCCAGCGCGTCGAGGGTCTTGAGCTGGGCGTCGATGAAGTCCGGGCGCTGGAGAAGGTCGCGCGGCGGGTAGCCGGTCAGCGCCAGCTCCGAGGTCACGAGGAGCTGGGCGCCCCCCTGGCGAGCGCGCTCAATCTCGTCGCGTAACCGGGCGACGTTGCCATCGAGATCGCCGACCTTGAAGTTGAGCTGGGCCAGGGCAATGCGCAGAGAAGAGGTCTGGTTCATGGGAGAGGACGCCACTCAAAGGAGAAGAAAAAGACCACGCCGAGCCCGCTCAGCGCATGAACATCGTCACGGTATAGACCAGATACCCCACCACCATCAGCACGCCCTCCCAGCGCTTGAGGCTGTGCCCACTGCGCAAGAGCGGCCACAGGAGCAGGCTGATGCCGCCCATCACCCACAGGTCGATGTTGAGCGCGTCGGGTCCCACCACGATGGTCCCGAAGCAGGCGACCACGCCCATGACAAAGAGGAGGTTGAAGATGTTGGAGCCCACCACGTTGCCCACCGAGATGTCGGCTTCGCCGCGGAAGGCCGCGACCACCGAGGTGGCCAGCTCCGGGAGGCTGGTGCCGATGGCGACCACCGTCAGCGCGATGACCAGCTCGGAGATGCCCATGGAGGAGGCAATGGTGGTGGCGCCGTCGACCATCCATTTGGCGCCGAGCGCCAGGCCGGCGATGCCCCCGACCATCAAAAGGGTATCGACCACCACGCTGCGTTGTTTGGCGTCGGCGTCGTTTAAGTCGTCACCGACGATGGCCTCCAGGCGCTTCATATCGCGGCGCGCGCCCAGAAACATGTAGACCATGTAGGCCGCCATCGCGGTCAGGAGGAGCACACCGTCCAGGCGCGTGAGTTCACCGTCGAAGGCCAGGGCGATGAAGAAGCCGGTGGCCGCCAGCATAATCGGCAGCTCGTGGGTGACCACGCGGGTCTCGATCTTCAGCGGGCTGATGGCCGCGGCCACCCCCAGAATCAGCGCGATGTTGGCCACGTTGGAGCCCACCACGTTGCCCAGGTTCACGTCGTCGCTGCCGATAAGCCCCACCAGGAGCTCCGGGGCACTGGTGCCAAAGGAGACCACGGTCAGACCGACGATCAGCGGGGTGATGCCCAGGCGAAGCGCCAGCGAGCTGGCGCCTCCGACGAGCCCTTCGGCGCCGAAGTAAAGAAGAACCAGGCCGGCGATGACCATGCCCACAGCAAGAAGGATCGGATCCATAAAGGTGCTACTCCCGAAAAGTTGAGCCATTGGCAGCGGCCCCGCGCGACGTACAGAACGCCGAATACCTACGCAGAACTTGCGCGGCCAGGACCCACGTCAGGACGGGTCAACCTACTTTAATTGTCGGGGGTTGCAAGGCGGCGGCGAGCCGAAGCGAAGGAAAATCTCATCTTAAGACGAGAACTTGAAGCGCTCCGAGCGGGGGGCTTCCTCGTCCTGAGGAGGGCGCTCGATCACGGGTGTTTCGGGTGTTTCGGGTGTTTCGGGGCTGTCAGGCCCTTCCGGCGACTCGGGGAGTTCCGGCGACTCGGGGAGTTCCGGCGACTCGGGGAGTTCCGGCGACTCGGGGACCTTCGGCGCCGCCGGCGCGGGGACCGGGCCCGGCTCGACCGCCGGTGAGGCCGCGGCCTGATCTTCGCGGGCCCGGGCGCTGTACTCGCGCTCCAGTTCCTTGACCTGCCGGGCCTTCCAGAGGTCCACCACCGCCTTCACGCCTTCACCGACAAAGGTCGAGACGGCCTTTTTGAGCGCGTCTTCGCCGATCTCTCGCCAGAGGTTTTTGCCGCCCTCGGCGCTGAGCGAGGCGGCGATTTCGGCGGCGTTTTTAATAAAAGAACTCATGAGCAGATCCCTGGCCTGTGACGTTGGCGTTGGAGCGCAGGCTCCTCAAGAAGATGGGCCCGGGGCGCGGACTGAAAAGCACTCCTCGCCCGGAACCTCCCCCAAGAACAAGGGCTGAGCCGGGTGCCTTATTCTGCGCCGGAGCCGCCAGCGGGTGGGCAGAGGCTCAGGACTCCGCGGCGGGAAGGTGCTGGGCCAGCGTGGGGTGATGCGCCATCGCGACGAGCACCCGGGAGGCAAACGCGCGGGCGCGCTCCGGAGAAAGGGTCTCCGGGTCGCAGAGGGGACCGAGGTGTTCGCGCTCCTCAAAGAGCAACGCGGCAAAGGTCGCATGCTGCTCGGTCGGCACGCCAAAGAGATGGGCCAGGTCCTCACTGGCCAGGCCCGCTCCCAGATAGAGGTCGTGCTGCACCAGAGCGGCGTTCTGCTCGAGGTAACCCTCCAGCGCCGCGCTGCTGTCACTGACCAGGGCCACGGTGAGCACAACCCCGCCGACCACCACCGCGGTGGTGGTGGTCGAGGTCGAAGTCGAAAAGATGTTGTCGTAGAGCGGTGTGCCGTTGGTCGGCTCGCTCTGCGCGGCGGCTGAGGCGGGGAGCACCATCAGGAGCAGCGCCGCGGCGACCAGCGTCCGGCGGACACGGGGCAGGGAGGGGGCAGCGATCGAAGACAACACCTTCACGGTCATAAAGCACTCCACTGCTGGCTCGCCGCACCTGGCGAGCTCTTTACTGACGACGTTGAACGCCTTTGACGCTACCGAGGCCGCTGGTGATGCGCAAGACGCACCGCGCGGCCGCCGGAATCTCGCGCGGCCGCGCGGCGCCGGCTCAGGAGCGGAACTGCGGTATGCTGGCCCGAAGCACCGGGTCGTTGCCCATGGCGTCGAGCACCACCGCGGTAAAGGCCTGGGCCCGCGCCCGGTCAAAGGTGTCGGCGTTCATCAGCGCCACCAGCGTCTCGCGCTCCTGGCGCAGCAGCCCGGCAAAACGCGCCTCTTCGTCGTGGGGAACCGCAAAGATCGCCGCCAGATCGCGGAGCGCGGGCCCCTGACCCATCGTCAGGTCGTGGTGAAGCGCCACGGCGTTTTCACCGACGTAATGCTCCACGTCGGCCACCGACTTGACCACAAGTAGCACCGTGAGCGTGATGCCGCCGGCCACCGTGGTCGTGAACCCGGTGTACGAGGAGATCATCCCGTAGAAGATGGCCATGCCCTCGTTGTACGAACCGCCGCCCGAGGGGCCCCCCGTAGAGACGGTATCATTGGCCCAGGCCGGGGTGCTCACCAGGAGGGTCGTGCTCGCCAGGAGCATGGCGAGGAGGGTGCGAATCGAGGGAAAGGTCGGCGTCATGTCAGGACTCGGAAGCACATGAGGGTTAAACAGCGTTGGGCGGTATGAAAGAAGATGTTTAGCAGCGGCTGACCCTACTGATTCTCTCGATGCCCCGCCAGCCCGGCAGGGAAGTCGCCACGCACTGCCGGCGTCTGGCGAGGCCTCGGAAACGCGAGCACATCGTTTATGCGCGAGCACACCGTTCATGGGGGATAGAGGCCTTCCATCTGCTTGATGCGAACAAAAAAACCGGGCCCGAGGGCCCGGTTTTTTGCCGCCTCCGGAGCGAACTCCGGAGAGTGGATGTATCGGCGCGTGTTAGCCGGCCAGACGCGGGAGGTGCTGGGCCAGGGTGGGGCGCTCCATCATGGATTCGTAAATCACCCAGGCGAACTCCCCGGCGCGCTCGGAGCTCAGGGTGTTGATATCGGTCAGGGGGATGAGGTCGGCACGGACGCCGGTGAGCATCTGCGCGAACTCAGCGTGCTGGTCGGCGGGCACGTTGAAAAAGCTGGCCAGCTCGGCGGTGGTCTGACCGCCGCCCATGTGCAGGTCGTGCTGCAGAGCGACGTTGTTTTCCTGGATATAAGTCTCCAGCTCCGAGGAGGAGCGGGTCAGGAGCACGACCAGCAGAACGGTCAGACCGACGGGAACGGTGATCACCGCTGACCAGGTGGTACTGGTAGTGGTGAAGGCGGCAACCACGTCTCCATCACTCACGTCGTCTTGGGCAAAGGCCGGCGTGGTGAAGCCCAGGCTCATGGTCAGGGTGAGCGCAACCATCAGAGTACGAGAAAACATCTTCATCAGAGATCTCCTGCGAACGAAGTCGGATACGTACAACAATCATAAAATGGAGCCCTCTCTATACCCTTGATGAGGGGGGTGCGTCCAGCCGGAGGACCCGGGGCATAAAAAACGCCCGGATGCAGGGAGCATCCGGGCGATCGTGGGGCGGTCGACCTGAGGTGACGCGTTAGTCGGGGAGGTTCAGGCGGCGGCGCAGACCGTCTTCGACCGGGTTGTAATAGTCCGGGGAGCGGCGGAGCACGCCGGCCATGCCCTTGCCGCCGTCGACCGGGCGGAAGACGTCGGCGAACTTGCCGGCGGCCAGGGTGTCGAACATGCCCTGGTCGCGCACCTCTTCGAGAAGCTGGCAGGCACTGGCGAGCACCTGTTGGGCGCGGCTCTGAATGATGCCGCCCTGCTTGAACTCGATCTCGTCGCCGAGCTGGCGGGTGTTGTTCATCACGTACTGGGCGTTTTCCAGGGCCAGGTAGCGGTCGCCCATATGCGGGGTGTGCATGGCCTCGGTCATCATGCCCAGGAGCTGGATGCCCTGACCGGTCCAGGAGCCGATGAGGTTGAAGAGGGCGTCCTGGATATGACCGCGGAAGATGTTGCCGGTCATGTACTTGGTGGGGGGCATGTACTTGAGGGGGGCGCCGGGGAAGAGCTCGCGGGCGAGCTGCGCCTGGGCCAGCTCAAAGAGGAAGCCGTTTTCGATGGTGGGGTCCATCTCCATGGCGTGGCCCAGGCCCATCTGTTCGGGGGGCAGGCCGCTGCGCAGGGCGAATTGCTCGTTGATGAACTGGCTGGCCGTCACGGTATGAGCGGCCTCCACCGCGTCGGCGGTGGTGAGGTAGTTGTCCTCGCCGGTGTTGATGACGATGCCGGCCGCGGAGTTGATCATGCGGCTGAAGTACTGATCGATGAAGGTGCGCCGGGGGTTGATGTCGCGGAAGAGGATGCCGTAGAGGGCATCGTTGAGCATCATGTCCAGGCGCTCCAGGGCGCCCATCGCGGCGATCTCGGGCATGCAGAGGCCGCTGCAGTAATTGCAGAGGTGGATGTAACGGCCCAACTCCTGGCCGACCTCATCCAGGGCCTCGCGCATGATCTGGAAGTTGGCCTGGGTGGCGTAGGTGCCGCCAAAGCCCTCGGTGGTGGGGCCGTAGGGCACGTAATCCAGCAGGCTCTGCCCGGTGGAGCGGATTACGGCGATGATGTCGGCGCCCTGACGAGCGGCGGTGCGGGCCTGGACGACGTCTTCGTAGATGTTGCCGGTGGCCACGATCACGTAGTGCAGGGGAGCGGCGCGCTGCTCGTAGCGCTCTAAAAAGGTGTCGCGTTCGGCGCGGCGCTCGGCGATGCGGGCCAGGGCCCGGGTGGCGAGTTCGTCGCCGACCTCCACGATGCGCTCCTCGCTGACCAGGGGGAGCTCGCTTAAGCGCAGGTCATCCTCGGCGATGGCCCGGGCGACGGTCTGGGCATCGCGGCCGGTCTCGACGATGGCGCGGGCCAGATGGCGGGTGATGCCCTCCTCCAGGAGGCCGGCCTCCAGGGCGTGATCGACGACCACGTTGGGCAGGGGCACATCGTCCTGATCGACGCCGTCCACCCCGAGCAGGCGCAGGGTGGTGCGCTCCATGGCCACGGTGGTGCGCTCCCGGATGAAGGCGTCCATGGTGTCGGCGATGTCGCTGGCGGCCTGGCGAGCGCGGTCGATGATCTCGGGATCGAGGTTCAGCTTAGAACTCATAGGTGAGACTCGGGAGGCTGGAGGGGTTGGTCGGATGGTGCGGCCGGCGAGTGGCTCGAGCGCGCTTAAAAAAGGTTCACCAGGGCGTTTACCGCCTGGTTGGCCGGGAGTCGAGTCTCCCGGCCCGCGAAGCCTTCGAGACACCAGGCGCCCGGGCGCCCGGCGAAGACGCCATCTGCTCATTTATGATGCAATGACAACAACTTACGACTCTAAAACGGCGCGTTTCACGTGAAACATCGCGCTTTAAGGGCGCTTCTCCCGGGGCTTTAGGATGACGAAGGGGCCGGGCGTACCGAGGCCAGCAGGCCGGTGAGCACGGCGTCGCAGGTCTGCCGGGCGCCGGCCGAGGAGCCGGGGAAGGTGACCAGGAGGCAATGGCCGGCCTGTCCGGCGACCCCGCGGGAGAGGAGCGCCCGGGGGGTGCGGGCCTGACCGTGCTGGCGAGCGGCCTCCATAATACCCGGGATCGGGCGTTGGATGCGTTGCTCGACCACCTCGACGGTGCGGGCGTGGGGCTCCAGACCGGTGCCCCCGACGGTGACGATGAGGTCGAGGTCGCGCGCCAGGAGGGCGTCCAGGGTCTGGGCGATGGGGGCCGGGTCGTTGCCCAGCACGATGTAATCCACGATGTCGACGCCCTCTTTTTTGAGGAGGCGATCGCGGACGATATGCCCGGCGCGGTCCTCTTTGACGCCGCTGACGACCGCGTCGGAGGTGACCACGATGGCGGCGCGCACGCTGACCGGGTCGCGGAAATCGCTCTTGCCGCCGCGTTTTTCGACGAGCTTGATGTCGGTGACGCTGATCAGCCCGGTGTCGGCCGAGGCGTGGGGTTTGAGCATGTCGTAGAGGTTCATCGCCGCGACGCTGGCCGCGTAGAGGGTCTCCATCTCCACGCCGGTGGGGCCCACACAGGTGGCGCTGACCTCCAGGTAGATGCCTTCGTCGAGAAACTCAAAGTGCACGTCGCAGGCGGTGATCGCCAGCGGGTGGCAGAAGGGCAGCGCCTCCCAGGTGCGTTTCACGGCCATGATGCCGGCGACGCGGGAGGCCTCGATGGCGTCGCCCTTGTCGGTGTTGCGCCCGTGGCCGGTGGCCCGGAGGATGGCCGGGTCGATGCGCAGCATCGCCTGGGCGCGGGCGAAGCGCTCGCTGGTGGGTTTGTGGGTGATGTCTTTCATGGATGAACTCGTGTGCGGCCTGGTGGGGGCCTGTGAAAGCGGAGCGTCGGTTAGCGCGGCTCAGACCCGGGGTCGCTCTCCGGGGAGAGGGGAGTGCCGTCGAGGTAGCGGCTGGAGCCGTCGTCGTAATGTTCGAGTTTCCAGATGGGAGTGCGCTCTTTGAGGGTGTCGATGGCATGGCGAGCGCCTTCAAAGGCGGCGGCGCGGTGGGCGGCGCGGCAGACCACGAGCACCGAGGCCTGGCCTACTTCCACCCGGCCGGTGCGGTGCTGGATGCGGCAGCGCAGCACATCGAAGCGCGCGCAGACCTCGTCTTCGATGCTGGCGAGCACGCGGGCGGCGATGGAGGGGTGGGCCTCGTAGGTGATGGCGGTGACGCCGCCCCGGCCCTGGTTATGGTCGCGCACATCGCCGCTGAAGATCACCAGGCCCCCGCCGGCCGGGTCCTCGGTCTGTGCCAGGAGTTCGCCCAGATCGAGGGGGCTCTCGGAGAGCCAGCGTGAGGGGCTGGCGAGGAGGTCGATGCCGCCGCTGACCGGGGGCAAGAGCTCCAGGAGGGCGCCGGCGCGCAGGGGGTGCTCGCGATGCACGATGGTATCGTCAAGCGCCACGGCCACCCGGTCGAGCATGCCGCGGAGCGTGGGGAAGGCCCCGGCGACCGCAGCGAGCGCGTCGGCGACCCGGGGGTCGGGGAGGGCCACGCCATCTGCAAGTTCCAGCGTGGCCTCGCGGCAGCCGGCGCGCTGGGCCAACCCGGCGTAAAAGCGTACCTGAATCGTGATGCTCATGGCTTAGCCTCCCAGGGCCGACATGCCGGCGGCGGTGACGTGGCCCTCGCGCCACTGATGGCCGGCGGGTTTCTCGGCGACGACCTGTTCAAAGAGCGCCCGCAGCCCGGCGGCGTCGCCGGCGCGGGCGGCCTGCTTGAGGCTGACCTGCTGGTCGACCGCCAGACAGGCGCGCAGCTCCCCGGTCGAGGTCAGGCGCAGCCGGGCGCAGGTGTTGCAGTAGGGATTGGAGATGGGAGTGATGAAGCCCAGGCGCCCCCGGGCGCCGGGGGCGCGGTAGTAGCGGGCCGGTCCGTTGCCGATGGCGGCGCTGGCCGGCTCCAGACCGCGGGTCTCGATCAGGCGCTCGATCAACGCGCTCAAGTTCACAAAGCGGCCGGCCCGGGCGTGCAGCGCGCCCTCGCCAATGGGCATGATCTCCATAAAACGCACGTCGACCGGGTGGGTGCGGGTGAGTTCGATCCAGCGGTCGAGTTCATCGTCGTTGATCCCGGCCAGGAGCAGGGTGTTGACGCGCACCGGGGCAAAGCCCTGCTCCAGGGCGGCTTCCAGACCGCGCCAGGCCTGCTCGAAGGTGCCGTTGCGGGTGATCTCGCGAAAGCGCTCCGGGTCCAGCGAATCCAGGCTGACGTTGACGCGATCCAGGCCGGCGGCCTTGAGCGCGGCGGCGTGGCGGTCGAGGAGCAGCCCGTTGGTGGTGAGCGCGACATCGGCCACGGCGGTGCGGGTTTTGAGCATGCGCACCAGCTCGGGCAGATCGCGGCGCAGCAGGGGTTCGCCACCGGTCAGCCGGATGCGTCGCACGCCCAGCTTGCAGGCTTCGCCGACCACGAAGGTGATCTCCTCAAAGCTCAGGAGCTCGGAGCGTGGCGAGCAGGGCAGGCCCTGGGCCGGCATGCAGTAGGAGCAACGCAGGTTGCAGCGATCGGTGACCGAGACGCGCAGCGAGCGATGCGCGCGTCCAAAGGAATCGATCAACGACGAGGAGAGGGGGGGAGGGTTCATAGGCCGACTGCTGGCAGGGGAACACACGAGGTCGGCGCTCAGTGTAGTGGGCCAAAACCCACTGTCCAGCCCGGCGACCTCAGGAGAGGTCGCCGTCTTCGCCTTGCTCACTGCGTTCGGTGACGGTGGCCAGTGGCGAACGCTCGTCGGGCGCCGGAACATCCCGAACCGCCCGACGCTCCCCGGAGCGGTCCCACTCGCCGACGACCGGGAAACCGGCCTTTTTCTCAAAAAAATCGCCGCGCATGGGGCTGGCGGCGTTGGCCCGCAGCGCGCCGTGAATGGGCATCTGGCCGATCTGAACCTCGGGAGCGTCCAGAGCCCGGGGGTAACCCGTGGCGAGCAGGCTGGTAAAGGGTTTGCTGACCTCTTCGAGCGTGATGGCCAGGTTGACGGCCAGCTCGGTGAGAGCTTCGAGTTCGGCTTCGTCGCTGAGCGGGCCGGTGCGGAGCAGGCGCAGGCGCTGGTCGCGAACGCCGAGTTGCTGGCAGCGGGCGGCGGCCTCGTCCCAGGCGGTCCGCAGGTCAGCCTGGCTCAGAAGCTCCGGGGCCTGGGCGGGGCCTTCGACGCGGGCGCTCTCGATGAAGGGGCCGCTCCCGGGAGGAGGCTCCGAGACCAGGACCAGCGCCGGGTGCAGGGAGGGGTCGAGCGTCACCTCGACCTCGATCTGGTAGTCGTCGCTCAGCGGATCGCCCTGCCCGGTGATGCTCAAGGGACAGGCGCGATGCGCCCCCGTCAGCTGCTCGCGCGCCTCCGAGAGCGAAGCGTCGTAGGCCAGGTTGAACTTCTCCCCGAGCGACTTCCAGATGGTGCGACTGGCCAGAAGCCCGCGCATGCGCATGACGTTCTGGTACACCACCGCCACAATCACGGCCCCAAATGCCAGGAGCACCACCAGAAGTAAGAGATCAAAGTTCATCGCAGCCTCAGGACCCGAAGAGTCGTCAGATCAGCCTGACGAGAGAGGTGGAAAAGAGCTTCTCAGCGGCCGCAGGCTACCAGCGAGCGGCGGCCGCGCAAAGCGAAGCGCCCCGACCGAGTCGGTCGACAGGTTCGAGTTCTTCGAGTTCTCGGGGAGCTGCGCGGGCGGTGGCCTCAGCGACGGGTGAGGAGCGCGACGTTCTCCACGTGGTAGGTCTGCGGGAAGAGGTCGACCGGCTGCACGACCTCCAGCTGGTAGCCCCCGGCGGTGAGCGCCACCAGGTTGTCCGCCAGGGTTTTGGGGTTGCAGGAGACGTAGACCAGCGTGGGGGCGGCGATCTCCAGAATCTGTTCAATCGCCTGGTCAAAAAGCCCGGAGCGGGGCGGGTCGACCACCACCAGGTCGATGGCGTCGCCGCGGGCCTCGATGAACTCGGGGCTGGCCAGCACCTTGCCCACATCGCCCACAAAGAAGGTGGCGTTGTCGATCTGATTGTCGGTGGCGTTTTTGCGGGCGTTGTCCACCGCGTCGGGCTGAAGCTCGATGCCGAGCACGCGCTCGGCATAAGGGGCCAGGCAGAGCCCGATGGTGCCCGTGCCGCAGTAGAGGTCGAGCACGGTCTGGGGCCGGTTGGGGCTATCGGCGTCGAGCAGGCCGGCGCGCTCGATGACCTCGGCGTAGAGCTGCTCGGCCTGCAGGGTGTTGGGCTGAAAAAAGGCCCGGGGGTGAATCTCAAAGCGCAACCTCTGCTCGCCAGGCAGGTGCATCTCCTCGCTCAACACCGGCTCGCCATGGAGCAGGGTCTCTTCGATGCGGGTGCGGCTGCCCTTTTCGGCGATGTAGCGCGACCAGTAAAAGGAGGTGATGGGCCGCCCGAACTCCGAGGCCAGGCGTTGGGCCTCGGCGGCGAAGGCCCGCGCGGCCTGCTCCGCATCGACCGTCTCGGTGCCCAGACGCACCTCGGTGGCCGGGCTGGTCATCAGCTCCACCATCACCTCCCCGGTGCGTTTGCCCTCGCGGATCGTCAGGTTGCGCAGCCAGCCCTCGTCCCGGCGGCTGTGGTAGGGCTCAAGCCCCACCGAGGCGCAGAAATGACTCATCGCCGGCACAAAACGCGAGACGAACTCCGACTGCAGGTGGCATTCCTGAAGGTTGAGGATCTCGAATTTGTAGCCCGAGGGGTAAAGCCCCAGCGCGAAGTGGCGCTCGGCGTCGTCGCCGAAGGTGAACTCCATCTTGTTGCGGTAGTACCAGGGCTCATCCATGCCCTTGAGCGGGAGCACCAGCCCGGGGTCGAGGCCCACCCGCTGAAAGTTCTCTTTGATCAGGCGCTCTTTGATGGCGAGCTGATGGCGGTAGCGCATCGACTGCAGGGTGCAGCCGCCACAGCCCTTCTCGGCCTCTTCGCGGGTGCCAAAGTGGCGGCAGCGCGGCTCGATGCGCAGCTGCGAGGGCTCCAGAATCTCCAGCAGGGTGGCCGAGGCGCGTTTGCGCCGCGTCTTATCGATGCGCACGCGCACCCGGTCGCCGGGGATGGCCTTGCGCACAAAGACCTCGTAGCGCTTCTCCATCTTCTGCGGGCCGATGACCGTCTCGACAAAGGCGACGCCTAAGCCCCGCTCGTTCATTTTGTCGATGGTCAGCTCGACCTCATCGCCGTGTCGAAATCCCCGGCTAAGCTCCAGAATCATGTGTTTTGCTCTCTTCAGGCGTTGAGGCTCAAATGCGTCGATCGCCTTGATGTATGCGCTTCGACGCCATGGTTTTAAATTAAAACTGCTGTGTCGGGCAGTCCGCCACGTTATTTCGTTTTGAACGCGTCCTGACATTCGCTGTGTCGAGGTGTCCGCCGGTTGAAGCACCTTTGTCAAAGCGCTCAACGCGGCATGCCCCGTCTAAAAGAGCCGTGGGAGTCCCTTCGACGCGCGTCTCGCTGGATGAAAGAGCCACGCCATTCCCTTCGACGGGGCTCGTTGCGTTTCAAACAGAGGCGTCACCCGCTTCGTAACACCTCTTTTATCCGGCGAAAGCCATGACGCTCGCTTCGCGAAGGCTATTTCAACCGGCGAAGGCCATGTCGCTCGCTTCACGAAGGCTATTTCAACCGGCGAAGGCCATGACGCTCGCTTCGTGAAAGCTATGTTCACCGGCGAAAGCCATGACGCTCGCTTCACGAAGGCAATTTCAACCGGCGAAGGCCGCGTCGTTCCCTTCGACAGGGGTGTTTCAACCGGCGAAGGCCGCGTCGCTCGCTTCTGACCATCATGTTGAGCGATACGACGGTTTCTTTTGTCGGGTCGACTACGCGTCGTCGGAAACACGCTCGACGACCTGACCGCCCTGCACATCAAAAATACTCAAATTCTGGTCGAGCAGAATAAAATCGCGGTGGGTGGTGGTGATGAAGACCTGCCCCTGGGTGCGGCTGCGCAGAAAGTCGAAGAGGAGGCGGTTACGCTGCCGGTCGAGCTCGCTGGAGACGTCGTCGAGCAGCAGAATCGGCGCAAAATGGTAGCGCTCTTCCAGGTAGGTGATTTCGGCGATCTTCATGGCGAGCACGAAGGCGCGGGTCTGGCCCTGGCTGCCGAAGGTGCGCACGTCGTGGCCGCCCAGCGTGGTGTGGAGGTCGTCGCGGTGGGGGCCGATCAACGTGTAGCCGCGCTCGCGCTCCTCGCGTTCGGTGCGCCTCAACGCCTGCTCCAGGGAGCGCTCCAGATACTGCGGGGCCTGGAGGGCGGCGGCTTCATCGAAGGCATCGTCGCCCTCATCGAGCCAGCTCGGGGCGTAGCGGAGGTCGGCGGCGAGCGAGGGGTCGAAAATTGTCGAAAACGTGCGGGTGAGCACCGGCCGAAAATGGGTGATGAAGTCCAGGCGACGGCGCAGAACCTGAGCGCCGTAGGTGATGAGCTGCTCGTCGTAGACGCCCAGCAGCGCCGGGTCCACCCGGGGCTCTTTGAGGAGCGCGTTGCGGTGCTTGAGCACGTCCTCGTAATGGGTGGACTCGGTGGAGAAGGCCGGGTGGGCGTTGAAGATGGCGCGGTCCATGAAGCGACGGCGCTCCGAGGGGGAGCCGCGCAGGATGCCGATATCATCCGGCCCAAAAATCACGACGTTCAGGGTGCCGAAAAAGTCCGAGATGTTGCGGACCTGCCCCTCATTCAAAAACACCTTTTTGCCGCGCTCGGAGATCTCCAGGCGCACCAGGCGCTCATGGCCGCCGCGCTCCACGCGGGCCTCCAGCGAAGCCTCCGTGCGCTCGAAATGAATGAGCGCGCGGTTGGTCGTGCCGGGGCGAAAGCTCTTCACCGCGCTCAAGAGGTAGATGGCTTCCAGGAGGTTGGTTTTGCCCTGACCGTTGGGACCGGCAATCACGTTGAAACGCGGGTTCGGCGTCAACATCACGTGCTGCAGGTTGCGAAAATCGCGCAGTCGGAGGGCTTCCAGAAGCATCGCTAAAATATCTCGGGGGGGTGCGGCGAGTGGATTCAAAGAGAGCGACGGTGCCCTGAGCAGAAAACGCGAACGCCCCCGGCGAAGGTCGTCGGAGGCGCGCGCTAACTCATTTACTCAGAAAGCTGCCCGGACACGGAACAACTCCCTTAATTGAAAAACCCTAATCGAAAAGATCAGAGGCGCATGGGCATGACGACGAAGAGCATCTCGTCGCGCTGGGTGTCGCGGATGAGCGTGGGGGAGAGGGTGTCGATGATCTCGATGGAGACCTCGGAGCCGTCGAGCGCGCTGACCACGTCGTTGAGGTAGCGGTAGTTGAAGCCGGCTTTGACAGCCTGCCCGCCGTACTGCATCGGCACGACCTTGGTGGCTTCGCCGCGGTCGGGGTCGGAGGCGTAGAGTTCCAGGCCTTCATCGCTCAGCGAGATGCGTACGTTGTTGGTCTTGGAGCTGGCAAAGAGGCTGACGAACTTGAGGGCCTGCTGGAAGACGTCTTTTTCGACGATGGCCCGGTGCTCGGATTCGCGGGGGAGCACCTGGGTGAAGTCGGGGAAGCTGCCCTCGATCAGGCGCACCGAGAGGCTCATCGGGCCGCTCTTAAAGACGATGTTGTTGTCGATGATGCCGAAGCTGAGCTCATCGCCCTTGGCGTCGACCGTGCGTTTGATCTCGGCCAGGCCCTTGCGCGGGATGATGATGCCCTTGTTGAGCGCGGCGGGGATGTCGCCACCGGCGTCGAACTCTTCGGGCTTCGTCTCGATCTTGGAGAGGCGATGGCCGTCGGTGGAGACCATCAGCAGGGTCTTCTCGTTGGTGACCTTGAAGAAGGCCCCGGTGAGGTTGGCGCGGGCATCGTCGGTGGAGACGCTGAAGAGGGTCTTCTCGATCATGTCGAGGAGGCGACGGATGCCAATCGGGAAAAGCTCCACTCCGCTGATGTCGAGGAGATGGGGGAACTCATCGGCGTGGGTGCCGACGATGCGGCAGTTGACGTTGCCGCTCTTGAGCCGGGCCCAGTGGTTCTCCTCGGTCTCCAGGGTCAGCATGTCTTCTTCGAGGTTTTTGACGATGTCGAAGAGGCTGCGGGCCTGCAGGGTGACTTTGCCCGGCTCCAGTACCTCGCAGGTGCAGGAGGTGGACACTGAGATGTCCAGGTCGGTGGCGTGCAGGGTCAGCGTGTCGCCCTCGGCCACCAGAAGCGCGTTGGACAGGATGGCCAGCGTGCTGCGATGGCTGACGACGCCTTGAAGTTTGAAGAGCTCCTGAGTGAGCATCTTGCTGGAAATCCGAATCTTCATGGGGCGCGTCTCCACGGAGAGGTGTTGGGGACCAGAGTTTTCCCGGGTCTAAATCCCAGACAATCCATCACAGGTTGAAGAGGGTTTCAAGTGCCAATCGGCCTTAGAACTCGCGAGCTTGCGCCCCTCGCAGGTCCGAAAGTTTTCCACAGCCACGGATCTTCTACCCAGAGACAAAAAAGGATTGTTGTATTTGAGGTACGTAGAAGAAGTAGGGCCTGTGGAAATGTGGAGAGGCGCTCTAAGGGCCTGTTTTTACGTCGTTAATTTTCCCCAGATGGGGAGGGGAAAGTGTGTGTAAGAACTGGGGAGAAGGATCCGAGGGAGAAATACCCAGGTTTTCCACCTGTGGATTAACAGCTTTAACACAGGGTTTCGCACAGAGTTTTCCACAGGGGGTGGGATTCTCTTTTGATCGCGTACAGATCGAAATGCGTGGTTCGGGCCCTTTTCGGCTGGCGAGGCGCCCCGAGGCAGAGGGGCCGGGGAGGTGGAAGGATGCGGGAGGGTGGGGTGTTCATAAGGGTGAAGGTAGCTCGAAAGTGTCGATGAACCCGATGAACCCGAATGTCTGGAGGTTGCATGAGCACGCAGAACACCCCTGAATCGATGGCGTCCCCCTCCGCCACAAACGAGCCCACCGAAGAGGAGTGCCCGTATCGCCGCCGGGCCAAGGAGCATACGATCTTTGGCGGGGCGATTGGCGCGCTGAGCGTGGCGGGCCTGGCGGCCTTTGGCACGCTGCTCTGCCCTTTATGCGTGGTGGCCACGCCGGCCTTTCTGGGCAGCGCGGCGTGGAATGCGCGCAAGGCTCGTCAGAAGCGCGGAGCCGCTCCGGAGCCGGGCTACGACGGGAGCTTGCGCCCGGGAGACCGGGTGGAGTGGTAGGGCCCGGGGCCGCCCCGGCGAAAGTTTACAGACCCACCTGGTGATCCACGTGGAGGCACACGTAACCGGGGCGCTTCTTACATAGAGCGCCCCGGTCGCATGTTTAGGCCCCCCCCCGCTGGCGAACTCGCTGCACTATTACCCGACGCGTCAGGGCCCGGGATGACAAGGGGGGAGCCTGGCGAGGCGTTTGGATTTCTGCCCCCGTGCGAATCTTTAGCTGGCGAGCCGATGGCGGCTCGTGGCGCCGAGGAGCGGCGCCCGAAGTTTTGCACCAGGGAGTCGTTATGACCGGTGATCACCATCGCGAGCTTTTGATCCGGTGGCTTCAGGGGGCCTACGCCCTTGAGGTCGCCCTGATGAAGGCGCTTGGCCGGCAGGCCGAACACGCCACCGAGTTTCCCGAGCTTCATGCCCGGCTCAACACCCACAAGATCGAGACCGAGCGCCACGCCGGGCTTGTGGAGCATTGCCTCAAAGACCTGGGCGCCGAACCCCCCAATGTGCAGGCCAAAGCGTCTGGATTTCTGGGGGCGGCACAGGCCGGGTTTACCGGGTTTATGGACAACCCCTTTATCGCCGACACCCTGGTGGGGTCGTCGAGTGAGGAGCTGGAGATCGCCGTGTATCAGGCCATCTCCACGCTGGCTGAAAAGCTGGGAGAGGAGGAGATCGTCAGCATCTGCAGCGACATTTTAGAGGATGAGCGCTCGATGCTGGCGTACTTCAACGACAACCTCCCGCTGATTATTAAGTCCGGGATTGAAAACGACCTTTTGCAGACCTGAGCGGGCCCGGCCGGCCGAGGACGCCAGGGGAGAGCCGGGAGGCAGGCTCGTCCCGGGGGGGCTTACCAGTGCCCCGGGGCCGGCGCCTCGTCGGTGTGGGGCCGGGCCTCGGTGGTCTCGGTGGTCTCGGTGGTCTCGGTGGCCTCCCGGGTGGCGTCGTCGAGCGTGGTCGCGCTCTGCTCGTCGAGCGCCCGGGCGCGGGCGTCGAGCAGCTTCGCCAGCTGGATGACTTCCTGGAGAAAGTCGCGCAGCTCATCGGGATGCATCGGGGTCTGGTGGCGCTCCACGTAAAGGCGCCCGGCCAGGATGCGCAGGTCGTTGGCGCTGCGGCTCATCTCAAAGAGGGCGTTTTGCACGTCGTCGCGTTGCAGCAGGGCGTGAACCGGCTCGCTGCGCGAACCGGAGAGCCGGACTTCGGCGGCGAAGGAGCGGGTTTTGGGCTTCTGGGGCCGGTCTTCATAGATCTGGAGACGGTCGCGTTTCTGGATGCGTCCCTCGTCGCGCCAGAGGTCGTGGAGACGTGTCTCCACGGCCATAAAGTACTCGGGGTCGTTGCTTCGCCCGCGGCGAATTTTTTCCATGCGGGACGAGAGCACGACCTGATAGCCGGCGTAGCTGCCGCGGAGTCGGGCTTTGGCCCGGGCGCTGCTCTGGAGGGTGAGGTCGAGCTCCCGGGCGCAGGCGCGCCAGGCCCGCTCGGTTCGCTGACGGTCGAGGCGATCGTAGTAGGCCGCCACCATCAGCAGAATCGGGAGCGCCAGGCCCGTGATCAGCTCAAGCTCGTCGAATCCCAGGTCGGTTTTTACCAGGATGAAGGCCAGCGTCGTGACGATCAGCGCGGGGATGAGGATTTTGAGGGCCATGGCACGTCTCCGGGAACGCCGTGGGAGGCACAGGGCGGCGTCGCGGTCGAAGGGGGCGGTAAGTCGGGGGCACGAGCGCCCGCGGATGTGCGGGGCCCGGAGCCAGCGTGTGGAGCGTGGCCAGAGTATGGCCGAGCGTGGGCCGGGCGTCGATCGTCATCACCCGGGGCATTGAGGGCTCGGCACAGAGCGCGCTTCTTGATACTCAAAGCAAAGAAGCCGGTGCCTTTGGAGGTGCTCAAGCATCCGGCCCCGCCCTCCTGCCAGACGCACGTCCCCTGCCCAACCCCGGGTTGAGCCCGTTGACCGAGAGACATCACGATGAACGCCCCCCACCTTCTGGCCCGCGATAGTGACCTGTATGTGATTCACAAACCCGCCGGCTGGGTGGTGCATCCCACTCAGGATGCCTCGATGAACGACCTGGTGAGCTGGCTGGAGAGCGCCCACGGGGTAGCCGGTGCCTCGCCAGTTCATCGCCTCGATCGCGAGACGAGCGGGGTGGTGCTGCTCTCACCCTCGGCCGAGCTGCGCGCCGAGCTGGGGCGCTTCTTTGCCGACGAGCAGGTCAAAAAGGAGTACCGCGCGCTGGTCTACGGCCCCACGCCGGCGGCAAAGACCCTGGATAAGGACCTTTACGACAGGCGGCGTAAAAAGGCGCTGAAGGCGGTGACCCGCTTTGAGACGTTGGAGCGTTTCGTCTCCTGCTCCTACCTGCGGGTGTGGCCCGAGACCGGGCGCAAGCACCAGATTCGCCAGCACCTGCAGCAGGCCGGGCACGCGATCGTGGGAGAGCAGCGCTACCGGCCCAAAAAGTTTCTGCGGGTCCCCGGCTACGTGGGGCGGCTGTGGTTGCATGCCCATCGGCTGGAATTGCCCGATGGGCGCGTCTTTGAGGCGCCCCTGGCTGAGGAGCTTCAGGGGCAGCTGGAGCTTCTGCGCAGCCTCTGAGCCGGGAGGTGTCCCCGGCTCAGCACTTGTTGGTTAGCACTCGGGCTCAAAGACACCGGCATGCAGGTCGCGGCATTCCAGGGTGGCGTGTGTGACGCCAAAGCGCTCTTTGATCTGAAGGCGGAGCTCGTCGCTCAGGGCGTTGGTCTCTTTCAGAGTGGTCGTGTTGACGGTGAGCACGCCGCTCAACACGGGCTGGCCGGCGTCGAGGTCCCAGACGTGGAGGTCTATGACGTCTTCGACCCGGGGGTCGGCCAGCAGGAGCTCCAGCAGCGCTTCGATGTCGATGTTGGCCGGCGCGCGCTGGAGCAGGATGGCGACCGTGTCGCGCAGCAGGGGCCAGCTCCCCACCAGAATCAACGCCGCGATGACCAGGCTGGCGATCGGGTCGGCCAGGTTCAGGCCCCAGACCATCACGGCCACCGCCGAGACGATCGCGGCCACCGACCCCAGCGCGTCGGAGAGCAGGTGAAGCATTGCTCCGCGCGTGTTCACCGACTCGTCGCGGCTGCGGGCCAGATACCAGGCGCTGCCCAGGTTGACGATCAGGCCGGCCACCCCGGTCCAGAGCACGGCGGTGGCCTCCAGGGGCGGCGGGTGCTGAAAACGCCCCACCGCCTCAATCGTGATCATCACCACGATCACCACCAGGCTCGCTGCGTTTAACAACCCCCCCAGCACCGGGGCTCGCCGCAGCCCGAAGGTGAAGCCTGAGGAGGGGCGGCGAGTGGCGATGCGCATCGCGACCAGCGCGACGATCAGCGCGCCGACGTCTGAGATCATGTGGCCGGCGTCGGAGAGGAGCGCCAGCGAGTTGGTCCACAGGCCGACGACCACCTCCAGAATCAAAAAGGAGGCGTTGAGGGCGATGGCCACCTTCAGCGCGTGCTCCGGGGTGGGGCCGTGGTGATGGTGGTCGTGAGAATCGTGGGAGTGATGGGCGTGTGCGCTCACAGCGACGCTCCTTGCTCAAGGTGCTCAAAAGCCAGAATCCGGCAGATAGGGGCGCCGCAGGTCGGCGCCTTCGTCACCTTTAAAGACGTCTGCCGGCGTCCCGGGGTTACAGGGGGATCCGAGAAGGCGCCGGGGGCGCGCCCTTAACCCTCGATCTTGAACCCGAAGCGGGAGAGCAGACCCGGGAGTTGTTCCAGGCGCAGCTTCGCGCCGCGGGTGCGGCATTTGACCGGGTCGAACGCCAGGTTGTGGGCCAGGCAGAGGTCGGCGCCCTCCAGGTTGGCGCGATCCCAGGTGGCGCCGGTCACGTCGCACTGGTCGAAGACGGCTTTGCGCAGGTCGGCCTCGTAGAGGTCGCTCTCCTGAAGGGTGCAGCGCTCAAAACGGGTGTTGCGCAGGTTCAGGCTGCGCAGCGAGGCGTAGTTGAGGTTGCAGCCCTCAAAGGAGAGGGAGAGCCCAAAGTCGCTGAGCTCGTGAAAACTCACGCCCATCAGCTTGCAGTCGATAAAGCGCACGCCCTGCAGGCGCGTGCCGCGGAGCTTGACCATGGCCAGGTTGCAGCCGCGGAAGGTCGTGTCGATCAGGGCCACGTTGCGCAGGTCGGCGCCCAGAAATTCGCAGTCGACAAAGGTGCAGCCGTAGACCTCAGTCTCAAAGGGACGCTGCTGGGTGAAGTCAGCGCCGGTGATGGTGTGATCGAGGTAGGCGTCGGGGGCGGGGAGAGAGGTCATGGCGGCTCCGGGGGAAGGGAGAGCGGGCGGGGGGAGGGAAGATCAGGCGTCGTCATCGTCGCGACCTTCTCCCTCCCCATAGTCGACGGCCGCGCTCAGCGGCAAGGTGGCGTGGAGGGGGCCGGCGCCCCGGCCCCGGCCCCGGCGCTGGCGAGGGCTGGCGAAGCGCTGCCCCGGGGAGGGTTCGCGCCGGCTGGTTGAGGTCGGGGGAGAGGATCAGCGCGCGCCGGCGCCCTGAAGGAAGAGATCTAAGGCGCGGTCGATGGCCGGTTTGAGCGCAAAGGGCCCCTCAAATGCCCAGTGCAGGGTCAGCGAGTGCAGAGTGCCGCCCAGGGCCAGCGCGTAATCGAGCGGGTCGCCCGGGCGCAGCGCCCCCTCGGCGATGCCTTCGGCCATCAGCGCACGGAGCACCTGCTGGTGGGTGGCGTAGAGGGCCCGGATCTCGTCGTCGATCTGCCCGGCGGCCGGGCTCATCGGGGCGTTGACGATGCCGGCCAGGTAGAGCTCGCGCTCCTCCTCGGCGAAATCGGCCAGGTTATGGAGGAGCCAGCGCAGGCGCTCCTTAAAGGGGAGGCGCTCGGGGAGGGGCTGGTGCAACACCTCGCTGAATCGCGCGCGCACCCGGCGCCACAGGGAGCAGAAGATGTCGTCGCGGTTGGCAAAGTGCTTGTAGAGGGCCGAGGTGGAGTAGCCGGCCCGGGTGGCGATCTCTTCCACGGTCATGGCGCGCCCGCGCTGGTTAAAGACGTGTGCGGCGGCATCCAGGATGCGTTCGCAGGCTTCATCATGGCCCAGGCGCTGGCGTGGGTGTTCACTCATAAACAACTCGAGATGGGGTGATTCAAGGGGGGCAATTGACGCGCTTTCGGGAGCTGCGGCCCCCGAGAGCGCGTCGGTCGATCAGGTCTTTTCAGGTCGATTCAGGTCTGTGTGCGGGAATCATCGGGAGCGCTCGGCGGCCTGATGCAGGGCCTCGACCAGGCGATCGATGTCGTGGCGGTCGGTGTACGCGCCAAAGGAGGCCCGGGCCGTGGCGCGGAGCCCCAGGCGCCGGACCAAGGGGTGCGCGCAGTGCGAGCCCACCCGCAGCGCGATGCCTCGTCGGTCGAGATGGTCACCCAGGGCATAGGCGTCAAGGCCCTGGAGGCCAAATGAAATCACCGCCGAGCGCTCCCGCGGGGTGCCCACGAGCTCCAGTCCTTTGACGGTACTGAGCTCGTTCAGGGCGTAGGCCGTCAGCGCCTGTTCGTGGCGCTGGAGGGCCTCCATGCCGGCGGCCTGCATCCAGGCGATCGCCGCGGCCAGCCCCACGGCCTGGGCCACCGGCGGGGTGCCGGCCTCAAAGCGATGGGGGATTTCGGCGAAGACGACGTCGGTCTCGGTGACCGAGGTCATCATGCCGCCGCCCAGCTCCACCGGTTCCAATGCTTCCAGCGCCGCGCGCCGCCCGTAGAGGAGCCCCACCCCGGTGGGGCCGTACATCTTATGGCCCGAGCAGACAAAGAAGTCGCAGCCCAGCGCCTGCACATCCACGGCGCGATGGGCCACGCTCTGGGAGCCGTCGACCACGGTCAGCGCGCCTCCCTGACGGGCCATCGCCACCAGCTCGGCCACCGGGTTGACCGTGCCCAGCACGTTGGACACCTGGGTCAGGGCCACCACCCGGGCCCCGGCCAGCAGGGGGGCGGCGGCCTCCCGATCGAGTTCCCCGCGCTCGTTCAAGGGCAAAATGTTGAGCGGAGCGCCGGTGGCTTCGGCCAGCGCGCGCCAGGGGAGCAGGTTGGCGTGATGCTCCATCGCCGAGATCACGATGGTGTCGCCCGGCTTCAGGGCCGACTTGATGCCGCCGGCCACCAGGTTCAGGCCGTGGGTGGCGCCCCGGGTGAAGACGATCTCGGCCGGGTCAGCCGCGCCCAGAAAGGTGGCGGCGGTGGCGCGGGCGCTTTCAAAACGCTCGGTGGAGCGCCGCGCGCGCTGATGGCCGCCGCGGCCGGCGCTCCCGGTCTCGGTGGCGTAAAACTCGGCCAGCGCGTCGATCACCGGCTGCGGGGTCAGGGTGGTCGCCGCGCTGTCCAGATAGACCCAGGCGCGGGGGGCGTCGGGGCGCTCGTCGTGGTGGAGCGCCGGAATCTCCTGACGCCAGCGCGCCGAGAGCCCGGCATCGGGGTGAGCACTCATCTCGTGGGGAGGTCGAAGCGTCATGGATCCCTCGTTTTCCCGACACGAACCGGGATCGGCTCCTGCCGCGGGGTGGTGCCCGGCACCTCGCCAGGCGTTGTCGGTCGACACCAGGATGAATCGGGTTTCTGTGAGATCTAACACACCCGGGCTCGGAGAGCATGGCCGGCGGCCCCTTCCCGGGGGCGGACGTCGAAAAAAATGACGTCCCTCGCCCTCCGCGCACAGGCTCAACAAAGCCTCGACCTGTGCTCCCCGGGGTCAAGATGGCGAACGCCAGGCGTCGAAGCGAGTGACGGGGGTGTTTGCGGTTGGAAGTGGCGAGTCGAAGCGCGTGACGGGGGGGGTTAAAATGAAAGTGGCGAGTCGGAGCGCGCGACGGGGGGGGGAAAATGAAAGTGGTGAGTCGGAGCGCGCGACGGGGGTGTTTTAAAATGAAAGTGGCGAGTCGGAGCGCGCGACGGGGGTGTTTTAAAATGAAATCGAGGCGTTGAAGCGCGCGGGGACTCAAGATGCGGGGGGGCGCGTGTCGGGAGGTCCGCCCCCCCGGAGGGGGTCGGGCCTGAAGGGGGAGAGCGCGGCGCGGGCGCGTTCAGGAGAGGGGTTCGGGGTCTTTTTTGGGGGAGCCGGGCAGGGGGATGAACTCCTCATCATCGTGCACCGGGAGGCGGATGCGACCGGCCGCCCAGTCGGCTTTGGCCTGCTCGATGCGCTCCTTGCTCGAGGAGACGAAGTTCCACCAGATGTGGCGTTTGCCCAGGGGTTCGCCGCCCAGAAGCATCACGGTGGCCGGGGTCTCGGCGGTGAGCACCGGGTTTTTGCCGGGTTCAAACACCAGGAGCTGTCCCTTCTGGTAGCGCTGGTGCTGGAGCGTGACCTGGCCCCGGGCGATGTAGGCGGCGCGCTCGCTGTAGGTGTCCGGGAGCTGGAGCCGGGCGCCGGGCTGAAGTTCGACGTGCACATAAAAGAGGGGCGAATGGGTGTTGACCGGGCTGGTCAGGCCAAAGGCTTCGCCGGCGATCATGCGCATCCAGATCCCCGCGCTCTCCTGATGGGGCAGGTGCTGGCGAGCGAAGTGGTGAAAGCTCGGCTCGCTCTCCTCGACCGCGGTGGGCAGCGCCACCCAGGCTTGCAAAAGCTCCAGGTCGCCGCCGGTGCGGCGGAACTCTTCTTCAAAACGCTCCGAGTGGCTGACGCCGCTGCCGGCGGTCATCCAGTTGACGTCGCCGGGCTTGATGACCTGCTCGTAGCCCACGCTGTCGCGGTGCATCCACTTGCCGTGGAAGATGTAGGTGATCGTGGAGAGGCCGATATGCGGGTGGGGCAAGACGTCCATCTCCCGGGAGACGCGGGGCTTTAAGGCGACCGGCCCGGCGTGATCCAAAAAGACGAAGGGGCCGACCATGCGCCGGCGGCGGTAGGGCAGAATGCGGGCGACCTCAAACCCGGGGGAGAGGGCCGCGGAGCGGGCGTCGATGACGATGTCGAGCATGGTGGGCTCCTTCGAAACAGGTGTGTGAGGGGCTGGCGAGCTTAGAGGATGCGCGCGTCGGGCACCTTTTTAACCATCTTGCGAACCCAGCGAGGGGAGCTGAAGCCGAGGTCCGTAATCATGAACTCATGCTCCAGGCCCATATCCATGTCGAAGACCTCCTCAAGGGTGATATCCTGGGAGGAGCGCTTCCAGGGCCGCCACTTGAGTTTGATGCCCAGCACATAACAGGGGGAGTCGGGCAAATGTTCGACGGTCTTGGAGGCCAACCAGATGGCGTGCACATCCGGGTGCATCTGAACGTGCGCCACCAGGCGTTCGACCTCTTCGCTGGGCAGGTCGTGGGGCAGGAGCGTGTCGGTTTTGAGGAGTGCGTTGCGCTCCTCCCTGGCGAGCTTGAGTTGGTGGGACCAGGCGTCCAGACGAGCCTCCCAGTGGGCGGCCCGCTCCGCATCCCCCTGGCGTACATAGTAATCGTAGAGGGCCTCGCCGGCGTCGGGGAGCAGCCAGATATCGTCGTCGATGGCGGCTTCCAGCAGGGGAATGGCGCCGGGGTCGTCGTCCTGGATTCGGTTTAAGCCCAGGGTCATGCGGGCGCCCTGCTGGGAGGGCCAGCGCTCTAAAATGGCCTCGAAGGCCGCCTCGGCCAGGGGGAACTCACGCAGGCGGAGCAGGAGCTGGGCTCGCTCCCAGAGGTCGTCAAAGTCGAGCTCTCCTTCCTGCATCTGGGCTTCCAGGCTGGCGAGTCGCTCTTCGTCGTGCTGCCGGGTCTGGTGGAGCTGAACCCAGCTCTCGGTGTTCTCCCGGGCCCAGGCCTGGCTCAGTTTTTGAGAGATGGTGTGATAGGCCCGCTCCCCCAAAAAGTGCTCGGCGGCGTTGCGCGCCTGGGGAGGGGGCGGCGCAGCCACGGTCTGCTCCAGGGCTTGCACGCGAGTGATGAACGCGGGGTGGGTGTCGTCGATGTTGGCGGGCTGGTTGCAGATGTCTTCCAGGATCGCGTTGACCAGGTCCGTGGGCAGGGCGGGCGACTTGCTCAGCTTGTGGTCCATGTCCAGGTAGAGGCTGCGCGGGGGCGCGGGCGAGTTGGGGATCTCCTGGTAGACCGAGGGCCAGAAGTCGTGCTGCAGGCGGTGGGCGGCCAGATTCACCCGCGTGAGCGCGCGGGCGGCGATCTCGGGGCTGGTGACCCGGGCCGCGGCCTGGTCGGCCTCGTACTCGTGGCCGCGGGCCAGCACAAAGGAGTAGGCCATAAACCTGGGGATGAAGCGGTCGAAGAAGCGCCCGAACATAAAGGGCGTGTGGCCGCGGGCCTCATAATGCTCGCCAATGCGCGCCCAGGTTCGGCGCAGGTGGTAGATCCACCCGGACTGGCGCATATGCTCGCCAGCCAGATGCCCGAACTCGTGGCCGAGCACCGAGCGAAACTCCGCGGGGTCCAGGGCCTGCATCAGGGGAAGCCCCAGCTCCAAAAAACGCTCCCGGGGGCCGATGATGCCAAAGCGCGGGATCTCCCACACGGCGGCGTTGAGTTGATCGGTGAGGAGCACCCGATCCAGGCGCGGGCCCTGGAGCTGGCGGCGTACCTCCTCGATGGTCGCGAAGAGCTCGGGGTGCTCCTCCTGTCGCAGCTCCAGCCCCTGGGGAGGGTCCAGGCGAGCGAAGAGGGTGGCGCCGATGACCTTCATCAGCGCGATGAGGGGGAGGAGCATGTAGATGGCGACTTTGATCAGAAGCGTCGGCCGATGAAAGCCGATGAGGATAAAGGCCGCCACCATCAGCAGCGCCATCACGATCACCGCGCTGATGTAGGCGTAGCCCATCATCGCCATGAGGGTGACCCGGCGACGGTATTTCTGGGGGGTGCGCTGGTTTTCGGCCTCCAGCCGATGCACGAGTTCTTCGAAGGTTTGACGATCCATGGCAGGGCACCTCTCCCGGGGTAGTGAGTATGGTGGCGTGGAGGCCACTATGCGCGCGGCGGCGCCGAGCTGTCACTTGATTAAAAGGCCTCGTGCGAGTCGGGCCCCTTTACCTGTAGCGTCTGACCCTCCAGGTGCCAGTGGGTCGGGGCGACCCGCTGGCAGAGGTTTTGATCGTGGCTGACCAGCAGGAGCGCGCCGGGGTAGTCGAGGAGGGCTTCTTCTAAGAGTTCGATAGAGGGGAGGTCCAGGTGGTTGGTGGGCTCGTCGAGCACCATCGCCCAGACCCGTTGGTGAAGGGCGCGGGCCAGCGCCAGCTTGCGCATCTGGCCCGGGCTGGGGGCGTCGCCCTTAAGGAAGGGCCGGGGCTCCATGCCCAGGGCCGCCACGATGTTCATCACCTCTCCGAGTCGTGGGCCGGGCAGGGCCCGGAGCTCGTCGATGAGAGCCGTGCTCTGTTCAAGGGAGAGCTCCTGAGGCAGGTAGAGCACCCGGTCGCGGGGGATGTGCAGGTGGTCGAGGGCCAGGCGCAGGAGGGTGGATTTTCCGGCGCCATTGGGCCCGCGCAGGGCGATTTTTTCGTGGCGTCCCAGGGCCAGGCGCAGGTCGCGGGCCAGCCGGTGTGTGCCGGCCACCAGATCGACCCCCGGGAGGCTGAGCACCGGGTCTTTTGGCGAGGGTTCAAAGTCGATGTGCAGGGCTCGCCAGCGGGTCTTTTCGATGGGGAGTTCGGCCAGCTCGGCGCGCATCTTCTGGAGGGCCCGGGTGGCGATGCCGGCCTGGCGGCCGGCGCCGGCCTCGGCCCAGCTGGCCCGGATCTTGTTGCCCATGCTGCGGGCGTCGCTGTCACGGGCGGAGCTCATGCGGCTGGAGCTCTTGAGGCTGCGCTCGGCCGATTGCTGGCGCCGGGCGGCCTCCCGGGCGGCCTGCTCCTGACGGTCGCAGCGGGCCTGGAGTGTCTGGCGCGTCTGGCGCGCGTGGTCCGAGGCGGCCTGGCGCAGCTCGGCCGCCTGGCTGTAGGGCACCGGATACACCTGGATCTGAGAGGCCCGCTCGGCACGCGACTCCACCCACAGGGTCGAGGTGCAGAGCGCGTCGAGGAGCTCTCGGCGGTGGCTGACCACCACGCCGAGGCCCTTATGCAGGCGCATCGCCTCTAAGAGCCAGGCCTGCCCCGGGGCGTCGAGGTGGTTGGTGGGCTCATCGAGCAGGAGCATCGCCGGGCGCGCCATCAGGGCCGCGCCGATCTGCCAGCGCTTGCGCTCCCCGGGAGAGAGCGTCTCCCAGCGGGCCCAGCCCTCAAACTCAAGCCCCAGCCGACTTTTGAGGCGCATGGCCTCTTTATCCCAGCGGTGGGCGGCCTCTTCGACCAGGGGGCCGGGCTCGTTTACGCGCTGCTCACAGAGCACCACCGGGCCGGGCAGGGCGATGTGGATCTGACCGTGGGTCGGCGTGAGCCGGGCGGCCAGCAGGTGCAAAAGAGTGGACTTTCCGGCGCCGTTGGCCCCCACAAGGCCATGCCACCCGGGGCTTAGATGCAGATCGAGCTCCGAAAAGAGCTCCACCATCGCCTGCGGATACGAAAACGAGACGCGCTCCAGGCGCGCCGCAACCTGAGATGCCCTCATGGGACCTCCTTTTAAGAGAGAGAATTGCCGATTCCGGGGGGAATCTGCTCGGTGTTGCGCTCTTAAAAGGGGCTCACTTCACGTCGGGCTCGGGGCTGGAGGAGGGGAAGTCGGTGGCGGTCTGGCGAGATGCCGAGCCGCGACGCGACCCGGCAAACCTAAGGCACCCTCCGAGCGTATGCAACCCCTCCGCAGGGGCCTCACCGCCCGGAAGAGGGGCGCGAGGTCCCTTGTTGGCTGGATAGATCTGGATAGCCTTTGGCGATATCTTTATATAATCATCTAAGTGTGAGTGAGGCCTTGGGCAGGAGGAGGGCATGCCGAGGAGGCTCTCTGTTTCACGTGAAACGTCATAAAAACCCCCATAAATCAACGTGATGCTCCACCCCCGGTCCGCCACCGGGCACTTTTTTTGGTCTGAATGGGCGGTGCTGGCACGGGGTTCGCTAAAGCTGTCTCCCGAAGATGCGCGAGGATTCGCGTAGGAGCCGATTAGAGAGACACTTGAATCAGGGCGCGCCGCGCCTGTAAAGGGAGACATCATGAAAGCACGCGAACTTAAAGAACTGGGAATCCCCGCCGACCTCTGCCCCCGGGTGTTGCGCGAGGCGGTGGCGTCGCTCAAAGCCGGCGCGACGGTGGACGAGGTGCGGGCGGAGCTCGGCGAGTTGCTCGCCAGGGTGCCGGGCCCGGCCGAGGAGGGGCACTTTGGGTGGCTGGTCGCCGAGTTGAGCAAGCGCGAGCGCTGGGAGGAGCGCCCGGCCCCGGCGCCCTGGGTGCAGTGGGGAAAGGATCTGGAGGCCTCCGCGCTCGGCCAGATGGCCGGGGCCACTCGCCTGCCCATTGCCTGGCGCGGGGCGCTGATGGCCGATGCCCATCCGGGCTACGGGTTGCCGATCGGCGGGGTGCTGGCCACCGAGGAGGCGGTGATCCCCTATGCGGTCGGCGTGGACATCGCCTGCCGCGTGAAGTTGAGCGTGCTCGACATCGATTTGGCGAGCTTTGAGGCCAACCCGCAGCGTTTTGAGCGGGCGCTCGAAGAGGAGACCCGCTTTGGGATCGGTGCAAACTTCCAGCGCCGGCGAAACCACGCGGTGATGGATCAGGACTGGGAGGTTTCGCCGGTGACCTCGCGTCTGAAGTCGAAGGGCTGGAAGCAGCTCGGCACCAGCGGCTCGGGGAACCACTTTGTGGAGTTTGGCGAGCTCACGCTCTCGGCGCCCGACCTGGGGCTGGAGGCCGGGCGCTACCTGGCCCTGCTCAGCCACAGCGGCAGTCGCGGGGTGGGGGCGGCGGTAGCCAACCACTACTCGAAGCTGGCGATGGCGAGTCATCCGCAGCTCCCCCCGGAGCTGCGTCACCTGGCCTGGCTTGAGATGAGCAGTGAGCTCGGTCAGGAGTACTGGGCGGCCATGGAGCTGATGGGCGAGTATGCCTCGGCGAATCACGCGGTGATCCATCGGGAGATCGTGCGTCATCTGGGCGCCGAGGTGCTGGCCGGGGTGGAGAATCATCATAACTACGCCTGGAAAGAGGTGCATGATGGCAAGGAGGTGATCGTGCATCGCAAGGGCGCCACCCCGGCGGGCAAAGGGGTGCTCGGGGTGATTCCGGGCACGATGGCCGACCCGGGGTATGTGGTGCGGGGCAAGGGCAACGCGCTCTCGCTGGAGAGCTCCGCCCACGGTGCCGGGCGCGTGATGTCGCGCACCCGGGCCAAAAAGACGCTGAAGTGGGGAGCGTTTCGCCAGCGCCTGGAGCGCCAGAAGGTTCGGCTGCTTTCGGCCGGGCTCGATGAGGCTCCCGACGTGTACAAAAACATCGAAGACGTGATGCGGGCCCAGGACGATCTGGTCGAGCGGGTGGCGCGTTTTGACCCGCGGATGGTCAAGATGGCGCCTGCTGGCGAGCCGGCGGAGGATTGAGGATGAGCGAGCAATACCTGCAACTTGATGGCGCCCATGGCGAGGGAGGCGGGCAGCTTTTGCGCAGCGCGCTGACCCTGTCGATGCTTTGCGGGCGCCCCTTTGAGATGGTGAACATTCGCGCCGGGAGGCGCCGCCCCGGTCTGCTCCGCCAGCATTTGACCTGCGTGAAGGCGGCGCAGGCGATCTGCCAGGCCCGGGTGGAGGGGGCCGAGATGCATAGCTCAAGCCTGCGCTTTGTGCCGGGGGAGGTGCGCGGCGGCGACTACCGTTTTGCCGTGGGCAGCGCGGGCAGCGCGATGCTGGTGTTTCAGACCGTGGCGCTGCCCCTGGCGCTGGCCGCCGAGTCCTCGACGCTGCGGCTCAGCGGGGGGACCCACAACCCGGCGGCGCCGCCCTATGAGTTTATTGAGCGGACCTACCTGCCCCTGCTTCGCCGGGTGGGGCTGCGGCTGGAGGCCACGCTGCTGCGCCCCGGCTACATGCCGGCCGGCGGCGGAGAGATGGAGGTGCGGATTCAACCCTCGGAGGAGCGATATGCGCTGGCGCTCCACGCGCGGGGGGCGCTCCTGAGCGCGGAGGTCGAGGCGCAGGTGGCCCACCTGCCCGGGTCGATCGCCGAGCGCGAGCTGAGCGCCTTCGCCGAGCTGGCGCCGCCGCTTCCCGATGACGAGCTCCGCTGGCAGGCGCACCACCGCTCCACGCGCCAGAGCAGCGGGCCGGGCAACATGCTCCTGGCCACGCTGAGCTATGAGCAGGTCACCGAGGTCTTTTCGTGTCCGGGGCAAAAGGGGTTGAGCGCGGAGCGGGTCGCCGAGCGAGTCGCCGCCGAGGTTCGCCGGTACCTCAGCCACGACGCCCCGGCTGGCGAGCATCTGAGCGACCAGCTTCTGGTGGTGCTGGCAGCGCTGGGAGAGGGGAGCTTTCGCACTGCCGAGTTAAGCTCCCATGCGCGCAGCCAGCTCGCCATGCTGCCCCGCTTCATCGACCGGGAGTTTCGGCTCTCGGAGCGGGCCGATGGGACGATCGAAGTCGCGTTGGAGGCCCGATGAACTCGACGCCCCGGCATAAGCCCACGGTGGTCATCGGTCTGGTGGGCTCGCAGCTCGATAAGGGGAGCGCGCCGGCGCGCTGGGAGCGCTGGCGCCCCACGGTGGGGATCTGCCAGCAGCCCGACCTGCTCATCGAGCGTTTGGAGCTCCTCTACCAGGCCTCGGATCGTGGGCTGGCCGAGCGGGTACGCGACGACGTTGTGCAGGTCTCTCCCCAGACCCGGGTCGTGTTGCGGGAGTTTCCGCTGGGGGACCCCTGGGATTTTGAGGAGGTGTTCGGGGCGCTGCACGACTTTAGCCGGGCCTACGACTTTCAGGAGCGCGAGGAAGAGTACCTGCTCCATATCACCACCGGCACGCATGTCGCCCAGATCTGCATGTTTCTGCTGGCGGAGTCCCGGCATATCCCGGCGCGCCTGCTGCAGAGTTCGCCGAAGGGGCAGCGAGGAGCGATGAAAGGGGTGGGCGGCTGGCGAGTCATCGATCTGGATCTCTCGCGCTACGACCGCCTGGCCAGCCGCTTTGTGCGGGAGCAGGGCGAGGCCACCACGCTGCTCAAAGGGGGGATTGCCACCCGAAACGCCGCGTTCAATCGATTGATCGACGAGCTGGAACTCGTGGCTCGTCGCTCCCGCGAGCCCATCTTGCTCACCGGGCCGACCGGGGCCGGGAAGACGCAGTTGGCCCGGCGGATCTACGATTTAAAGGTGCGCCAGCATCAGCTCGGCGGGGATTACGTGGTGGTCAACTGCGCCACGCTCCGGGGCGACGGGGCGATGAGCGCGCTCTTTGGCCACCGTCGTGGTGCGTACACCGGCGCGGCCGAGGGACGAGCCGGGCTCTTGAAGTCGGCCGATCAGGGCCTGGTCTTTCTCGACGAGATCGCCGAGCTGGGTCTCGATGAGCAGGCGATGCTTTTGCGGGCGCTGGAGACCCGGCGTTTTTTGCCCCTGGGGGCCGACGCGGAGGTCGAGAGTGACTTTCAGCTCATCGCCGGGACCAACGCCGACCTGGTCGAGCGGGTGGAGCGGGGGTTGTTTCGCGCCGACCTGCTGGCCCGGATCAACCTGTGGAGCTTTGAGCTGCCCGGGTTGGCCGAGCGCCGCGAGGATATCGAGCCGAACCTCGACTACGAGCTCCAGCGCTACGCCGAGCGTCAGGGGGAGCGCGTGCGCCTGAACCGGGAGGCCCGCGAGCGATTCTTGGGCTTTGCGCTCAGCGAGGCGGCGGTGTGGCGCGCGAACTTTCGGGACCTGAGCGCCGCGGTGGTGCGCATGGCCACGCTGGCCTCGGGGGGCGTGGTCACCGAGGAGGTGGTCGAGGGGGAGCTGCGGCGCCTGAGTCGGCAGTGGCAACGCGCCGGCGGGGCGGGGGCGTCGCCTCGGAGTGGCGGGGATTCCGGGGGCTCCGGGGGGCTGGCGGAGCTGGGTCTGGAGGCGCTCGACGATTTTGATGCGGTGCAGCTTCGCCACGTGATCGCGGTCTGCCGCCGGAGCGCCTCGCTCTCGGAGGCCGGTCGCACGCTCTTTGCGGTTTCGCGGGCCCGACGGCGCAGCCGCAACGATGCCGACCGCCTGCGCAAATACCTCAAAAAGTTTGAGCTCGACTGGGAGAGCATCGGTGGGGGCTGCCTGGTGGCTCCGGTGCGGGGGGGCGATTGAGTACGCCGGGTACGAGAGTCGGGGGGGCGCGCCCGGAGCAGCGAGGGCTATGGCGCTGGTATGAGCGCCGGGGCTGGGATAAATCTTGGAGAGGAAGCGCGGCGTTGAGAGCGCCGGGGCGTTGAGGCGATAAAGCTGGGGAGCAGGTCGTGGAGCGAGTTGAGAGACAGGGAGCGCATCTGGCGCTTTTTATGCCATCGCTGGGAGGGGGAGGCGCCGAAAAGGTGATGTTGACGCTGGCGCGGGCGTTCGCGGAGGGGGGCGATAAGGTCGATCTGCTCGTGGCGCGTTGCGAGGGGGCTCATCGCGACAAAATCCCGGATGGGGTGAGGCTGATCGACCTGGAGGCGGGGCGAGTGTTGCGCAGCCTGAGGCCCCTGGCCGCCTATCTGCGCAAGAATCGGCCGGACGCGCTGATCAGCACGCTGAACTACGCCAACGTGGTGGCCGTGCTGGCGCGCGATCTGGCCGGGGTCTCGACGCCGGTGCTGGTGCGCGAAGACAGCACGCCGACGCACAGCCTGGAGAAGAACTGGAAGGGGCGGCTTCAGCTCGGGCTGATGGCGCTGACCTACGCCCGGGCCCAGACGATCGTGGCCGTCTCTCAAGGGGTCGCCGAGGCGCTGGTGGAGGCCCGCGTGGCACCGGCCCGGCGAATCACGACGATTTATAACCCGGTGGAACTCGACCAGATTGAGGCCGCCAGCACTCAGCTCCCCACCCATCCCTGGCTGGCCGGAGAGCGGGGGGGACGGCCACGGCCGCTGGTGCTGGCGGTAGGCCGACTGACCCCTGCCAAGGATTACCCCAACCTGCTCGATGCGATGGCCCGGCTGAAGCAGACGCATTCGGCGCGTCTCTTGATTCTGGGCGAAGGCGAGCTGCGGGCCGAGCTGGAAGCACGCATCGCTGATCTGGGGCTGGAGCAGGATGTGGCGATGCCGGGCTTTGTGAGCAACCCCTATGCCTGCATGGCCCGGGCCGATGTGTGCGTGCTCTCTTCGCGCTGGGAGGGTTTTGGCAACGTGCTTGTGGAGGCGCTGGCGGTGGGGGCACCGGTGGTCGCCACCGATTGCCCCGGCGGGCCTGGCGAGATCCTGGAGGGGGGGCGCTGGGGGCGCCTGGTGCCCGTGGGCGATGCTTTGGCGCTGGCGCGGGCCTTGGGCGAGGCGCTCGACGAGGATGATGCCCCCGATCCGCGGCCGCGCGTCGGGGCGTTTGACCACACGGCGATCGCTGAGGCCTATCGTCGGGTGCTCTTCGGAGGGGAATCAGATGGCGAGTACCCGCGCGCGTCAGGGGATGCTAAGCGATGGCTTGGCCTGCGAAAGTAGGACGCCGTGCGTTGGCGTTAACGCCACGCCAGCGGAATCGCCAGCGCTTCGGGTGAGCTTTCAAAGCCCGGACGAAACAGAAAGCATCGCCTTAAGGTTTGCGCCGGGCCCGCGTCACTTTCAATCTCGCATCCATCAACCGCAACGTCGGCTCAGGGCGTACCAACGCACAGGTCAAAGGAGGACGCATGGAAGACATCATCATCATCGGAGCGGGAGGGCATGGGCGAGAGATGCTCTGGTTGTTGCGTCGTCTCAATCGGGCGGTGCGGGGCTTTGTGGATGATAATCCCACGCTGCATAACCAGCAGGTGTGCGGCGTGCCGGTGCTCGGCACGACGGACTATCTGGAGAAGGTCGGCCGGGCCGAGGTGGTGTTGGGCGTGGGCTACCCCCGGGTGCGACGGAAGATCGTCAGCAAGCTGGCCCATCTTCCGCTGACGTGGCCGACGCTGGTGGACCCGGGGGCGCATGTCAGCCAGGAGGTCAGCTTAGGCACCGGGGTGACGGTATGCGCTGGTAGCGTGATCACGGTGCAGGTGAAGGTGGGAGACTTCGCGCTGATCAACATCGGCAGCCGGATAAGCCACGACACGGTTATCGGAGCCTATACGATGGTGTCTCCGGGGGTGACGTTGACGGGCCAAACGCGCGTGGGCTCCGATGTGATGCTGGGTGCCGGGTTAACGGTCGTGCCGGGGGTCCGGATCGGGAATCGGGCTGTGGTGGGAGCCGGGGCGGTGGTGATTCGAGATGTGCCTGCGGGGGCGACCGCGGTGGGGAATCCGGCTCGGGTGATTCGGCAGCCGGAGCCGGTGGAGTAGGTCTTAGAGGTTGGGAATATGCTTGGAGCGGGGCGCTCCCGGCGGGGCGTGCTCTGTTCCGAACGCGCTGTTCAGGCCTGTCGAGTGCGTGGCCAGGTGGCGAAAGGGCGCGCCGGTAAGAGCGCCACGATAAAGAGCATGTAGAAGGGCAGCATGGGCATGCGATAGCGCGCGAGGGTCCCCATATTGGTGGTCGTCAGTCCCACGCCGAGCGCAAAGAGCACCACAAAGATCAACGTAAATACCAGGGGTGGCGAGCGCATGATCACCTGCCAGCTCTCGTGTCCTCCGCGCCGGTAGAGCGCTAAAAGGAGTAGCCCCAGGATAAAGCTCATCTCCAGCGCGCTGACCAGCGCCATGAGGTTGTTGGCCTCAAAGATAAAGGGGCGAGCCAGCGCTGTGATCACGGCCATCGGGGCCATGGCCAGCTGACCCGAGGAGCTGGTGGGAGCGGTGTCGGAAAGGGCGAAGGTGGAGCCTCCCGTGACGCGCTGTCCGACCTCCTGGAGCCGGCTGGCTTCATCCACCAGGTTGGTCAGGGCGTAGCGAGGGAAGAGCTCGCCGATGCCGATGATCGCCGTCATCGCCAGCGCCATGGCCAGCGCAAAGTGAAGCGGACGCAGGCTAAGCGCCCGTCCCCCGCTTAAGCGCAGCCCGCGCTGCCAGTAGTACCAGGCGCCAGCAGCGATGGCGAAGGGGCCCAGGATGTAGGTTTTGACAAGGCCCACAATGACCGAGCCTGCCCCCAGCGCCACCGCGGCGCGGGGTGTCGAGCTTGTCGAGTCGGTCAGCCGTATGATGCCGTAGGTTGCCAGACCCAACCCGATGATGGCGATGCTCTCTTTGAGGAGTCCGCTGGACCAGAACACGATGGAAGGCATCCACATCATGCCCGCGATCAGGCGCCGGTGCAGATGCGGGGGAAAGAGGGGGCGAAAGGCGCGGAACATCACCAGCTTGCCAAAAAAGGACCCGATCGCCACCAGCAGGCACGTCGCGTAGAGCGAGCCCTGGGTGAGGTAATGGAGCCAGGAGCTGAGGCCGTACATCGTGGCGGTGGCCGGGCTGGCTGAGTTGAGCCAGCCCAGGTTCTGGGTCTCTTGCTGGACGATCAGGCGCAGCGCGTCGGGGGCGTAGGCCACAAAGTCTTCGCGCATCCGGTCGGCGACGAAGCCGCCCTCGCGGAAGTAGGTGAGCATGTCGCCGTAGCCGTAGAGATCACGGGTGATGAAGACCTGAGCCAGGGCGGCGAGCAGGTGCAGGGCAAAGGCGCCGATGAGCAGCCCTTGTTCGCGGCGCTCAAAGGCGCGCAGGCTCAGACCCAGGGCGACCACCCCGAAGAGGATCGTGACGAAGCTGGGGATTAGTTCTAACATCCTGGCGAGTTCTCCGGGGCATCTTCAGGCCCTTGACCTATCGGGTGACGCGGGGAGTAACGTCAGCGCGCGGCGAATCCATCCGCCCCCTCCCCTCTTTAAAGCAGGACGCGCTCATGGAAGCGACGCAATCATGCCCGTCTCAGACCGATGTTGCCCCGGCGGGGCCACCGGTGAAGGTATGCCATATCATCACCGGGCTGGGAACCGGGGGGGCGGAGACGATGCTGACCAAACTCATCGAAGGCGGCGACCGCCGGCGCTTTCCCACCACGGTGGTCAGTCTGATGGGGCGGGGCACGATGGCCGAGCGTGTGGAGGCCGCCGGCGCTTCGGTTGAGACGCTGAACTTGAGTCGCGGCCGCCCCACTCCGGCCGCCCTCTTTCGTTTGCGCCGGCTGGTGGCCCGGCATAACCCGGATGTGATTCACGCCTGGATGTACCACGCCAACCTGGGCGTGATGGCCGGGCTGGGCCGCCCTTTTGCCTGGAACGTGCGCCACTGCATCTACGATCTTGGCGAGGAGAGCCGGGGCACCCGGGCGGTGATTCGCCTGGGCGCGCTCTTGAGCCCGCAGGCCGACGCCATCGTCTACAACTCCCGTCTCAGCCGCACGCAGCACCGCGCCCTGGGCTACAGTGCGCGGCGCGATGAGGTGATCCCCAACGGCTTTGACACCCGCACCTTTCGGCCCTGTCCCGAGGCGTATCGGGAGGTGCGCCGGGAGCTGGGGCTGCCCACGGCGACGCCCCTGGTGGGGATGGTGGGGAGGCTGCACCCGATTAAGGATCACCCCAACCTCCTCGGCGCGATGCGGCGCGTGGCCGCCGAGCACCCCCAGGCGCGTCTGGTGCTGGTGGGGCGCGGGCTGAGCGCGGACAACGCCGAGTTTCTGGGCCAGGCGCGCGCGCTGGGGCTCGAAGAGCGCGTGATCCTGCTGGGGGAGCGCCGCGACATCCCGCGCATCACCGCCGCCTTTGACGTGGCGGTGCTCAGCTCGCGCAGCGAGGGCTTCCCCAACGTGGTGGGGGAGGCGATGGCCTGCGGGGTGCCGGTGGCGGTGACCGACGTGGGGGATGCGGCCTGGCTTTTGGGTGGGGCCGGGCGCGTGGTGGCGCCCCGCGACGAGATGCAGCTGGCGCGGGCGATGAGCGAGCTGTTGGCGATGGACGAGGGGGCGCGGCGCGCCCTGGGCCAGAAGGGGCGCCGGCGCGTGGTGGAGCACTTCTCGCTGGGGGCGATCGTGGCGCGCTACCACGCGCTCTACGCCCGGATGGCGGGTGTGCCCTTTGAGGCGCCGGCCTACGCCCCATCTGTGGCGCAAGACTCTCACGAGGGCGAGATGGGCGCGCTCCCAACCCCTCAAACGCAACGTGCCCCGGAGTCGGCCGACGCCGAATCCTGAGGCACGTTGGAATCACAATCATTGCACCGGGAACTCGGTCTGAATCAGACCTTGTTCAGAGCCCGGTGCCGCCCGCTTTCGATGCGGATGACTTTGCGGGCCGGTACGCTGGGGCGGTAGGTCGGGATCAAGGCTTCCAGGCCTTCGCGTACCCCCTGATCGTCGCTGGCCTGGCCGGCCGCCATCAGTGCATCGAAGGGCTCCTGGAGATTTTCGAGCAGGTCGCCGGGCTCGCGCCCCATAAAGATCTTGGCGTGGGCGGTGGTGTCGACCTCTTCGCGGTCGAGGGTGAGCTCTTCAAAGAGTTTTTCGCCGGGGCGAATCCCGCAGAACTCCACGGGGATCTCCTCTTCGCTGAGCCCACTCAACCGAATCATGTCACGGGCCAGGTCGACGATCTTAACCGGCTCGCCCATGTCGAGAATAAAGAGGTCACCCTGCTTGAAGGTGGCCGCCTGAAGCACCAGCTGGGTGGCCTCGGGGATGGTCATGAAGTAGCGGGTCATCTCCGGGTGGGTCACGGTGACCGGACCGCCGGCGGCGATTTGCTGGCGGAAGATCGGGATGACGCTTCCGTTGGAGCCGAGCACGTTGCCAAAGCGCACCACGCAGAACTTGGTGGTGGGGCAGCTGGCGTTGAGATGGCGCACTAAAAGCTCGGCCACGCGCTTGGTCGCGCCCATCACGCTGGTGGGGTTGACGGCTTTGTCGGTGGAGATGAGCACGAAGCGGGCCACCTGATACTCGGCGGCGAGGTGGGCGACGGTGCGGGTGCCGCCGATGTTGTTGCGGACCGCCAGGGCCGGGTGGGCCTCCATCAGGGGGACGTGTTTGTAGGCCGCGGCGTGGAGCACCACATCGGGGCGGTGCAGGTCGAAGACCTCGCGCATGCGCTGCGCGTCGGTGACGTCGCCGATGGCCGGGAAGAGCCGGTCGTCGTGGGCCTGACGCAACTCGCGGTGGATGAAGAAGAGGGGAGTCTCGGCGGAGTCCAGGAGGATGAGGCGCTCGGGGTTAAAGCGCATGACCTGCCGGCAGATCTCCGAGCCGATGGAGCCGCCGGCGCCGGTGACCAGCACCCGCTTGCCTTCGAGGGAGCGGCCGATGGCGTAGGTGTCGAGCTCCACCGGGGCGCGCCCCAAAAGGTCGGTGATGGCGACCTCGCGGAGCTGATTGACCGAGACTTTGCCTTCCACCACGGCTTCAAAGGCCGGGACGATGCGGGTTTTGACGCCGCAGCGTTGGGCCAGCTCCACCACCCGGCGAATCTGCTCGCGGGAGGCCGAGGGCATGGCGATGACCAGCTCCTCGACGCCGTGTTTATCCACGATCTGAGGGAGCCTTTCGATGGGGCCAAGCACCGGGACCCCGTGCATGCGCAGGCCGTGCTTGTAGGGGTCGTCATCGATGAAACCGACCGGCCGATACACGATCTGGCGGTTTTTCGCGATCTCGCGCACCAGGGTCTCGCCGGTGTCGCCGGCCCCGGCGATGAGCACCGGCACCGCCGGGCGGTCGTCGCCCCAGGTGGCCAGGCGCTCGCGGATCAGGCGCAGGCTGCCGCGGGCGCCGCCCAGCAGCAGCAGGCTCAGCGCGAAATCAAGCAGGTAGATCGAGCGGGGAAAGTCGGCCGGGGTGAGCACCAGAACGTTGAGCGCCAGATACGTCGCGCTGGCCAGAGCCAGCGCACGCGCCAGGGCCAGCACGTCGTAGAGGCTCACGTACTTCCACCAGCCCTGGAACATGCGCATCACGCCCAGGACCAGTGTTTTGGTGGCCAGAAGGGGCAGCAGCCCCGCCCACATCGCCGCCTGATATTGGGGGGGGATGGCGTAATCAAAGCGGATCAGAAAGGCCAACAGGTAGGCCAGCGCAAAAAAGCCCACGTGCAGCGTGGCAATGATCCCCAGACGAGCCCACAGAGGAAGGCGCGGCAGGTGGCCGATCCAGGAGAAGAGCGAAGTAGGTGTCATAGATCCCGCGTCTGCTGATGAGGCGGCTTCAAGTGCCTCAGCTCGCCATGGCGCGATAAAAGCTCGGGGCCATCGGAGGGAGTGCCGCTCCGCCCGAGCCTTCATCGGAGGCTAAGATCTATCGGAGACGCGGGGAGAGTTCAACGCATTGGGGTGTAGCACTTCGTGACGTAACACCCCGGCCTGGCTCAGAAGGATGGCGAGGGCGTCGCGGCGCGCTCTCCCTGGTAGGTGGCGCTGCCAAAGCCCAGCAGGGGGAAGAAGATGAAGCCGAAGAAGATCAATCCCAGCCCCCACAGCGTGTCTTTACCAAAGGCATGGGCCAGCCCGATGCACAGGATCACCATGGCCACGAGGTTGATGAAGGGGACATAGAGCAACAGACCCCACCAGGGCTCTTTGCCGGCGATTTTGGCCAGCACAATTGAGTTGTACACCGGCACGATCGATGCCCAGCCCGGCTCACCGGCTTTGGTATAGATCTTCCAGACCGCGGCGATCATCACCAGGGAGACCAGCATCGAGACCAGAAAGATGAGGCCGAAGGCGATCATCCCGGCGATGCCTCCCAGCAGGTCGGAGGGGATCTCGGGCTGAGCCTGGGCGATGAGCAGAGCGTGAGTGAGGGCGTTCATCATGACGTTCTCCGGAGATCAGGGGCCTGAAGATGGACGATGTCCGACCGGAACCATTTCCGGTGTGACGTGACCGGGCCCTGAAGCAGGTTGGAAGGGGCGGGAGTGTAGGGAGGCCCCCGTGATTGTTCAATGCGACGCGGCACCCGGGGCTGGCAAGCCCGGAGTGGAGGGGCGGACGCAGGTTTGCGTTGAATCGAGAGGAGATGCGCGTCAGGTTAGGGGAGCCGAGCATAGGTTGAGTAAAGACGAGGGCCCCGGGTGAGTCTGGGGCTGAGGAGCGAGGGACGATGCGAGTCTGGACGACGTGGGGATTGGGGGTGTTGCTGGCCGTGGGACTGGCGAGCACCGGGTGTATGCGCAGCGAGCAGTGCGCTTCCATCCAGGATTGTTTTCGTGGCGAGGTCTGTCAGGCGGGCGTGTGCGTGGCGACGCTGGGGCCGGAGGATACCGATGTTGACGAGAGGGATGTCGACGAGAGCGATGGCGGCCTCATCGACGACGCGGACACCCCCGATGCCGATGCCGACGATGGCGGTGAGGAGCCCGATACCCCCATCGATCCCGACACGATCTATCAGGGGGCGCTGGTGCTGGAGAGCCCGGCGGATGTGGACGCCGCGCAATCCTATCGCGAGGTAACCGGTGATGTGATCTTTCGTGTCAATGTCGCGGAGTCCCCCGCGCTTGAGTTGCCTCTGCTGGAACGGGTCCATGGGAGCGTGCAGATCGACACGCTCTCCCAGACCTCTTCGATCTCGTTGCCGTCGCTGGAGCAGATCGACGCCTCGCTCTCGATCCGTTCCAACAGCGCGCTGCGTTCGATCAACGCGCCGGTGTTGCGCCTCGTCCAGCAGGATTTAGAGGTCATCGCCAGCGGGGCGGAGTCGCTCTACCTGCCGAAGCTGGCGCAGGTTCAGGGGACGGTGCGGCTGATGAACAACGCCGAGTTGGCCTCGCTGAATCTGCCCCTGTTGGAGAGCATCGCCGGAGACTTTATCGCGCTGAGCTCGTCGAGCTTGACCGGGGTGACGTTATCCTCGCTGCACCGGGTCGGTGGCTCGGTTCAGGTGATGCAAGCCGAGATCCAGCGTCTGGACTTGAGTGCGCTGGTGGAGGTCGGGGGCGCTCTCTCGATCCAGATGCTGCCCGAACTCACTTCGCTGGCGTTGTCCGCTCTTCAGACGCAGGGGGAGCATGCACCAGGGCCGCATCTCTTTTTGAGCGCGCTGCCGAAGCTGCACACCCTGGAGATGGCGGCGCTGGAGGAGGTGCACGGCAAACTCATGATCTCGGATGTCGATGCGCTCACCGGGTTGAACCTGCCGGTGCTGATCCGGGTGGGCGGGGAGATGTCGGTGGTCAGCAACGATGTGCTGGCCAGCGTGACGCTCACCGCGTTGGAAGAGGTGGTAGGGAATCTGGTGCTCTCGGGGAATCCGATGCTGAGCACACTGACGCTGCCGGCGATCACGAGTGTGCAAGAGCTCAACATCACGGCCAACGAGTCGCTGTCCTGGTGTGAGATTGAGGCGGTGGTGGCCAGCCTGCGCGGCGCCGGCTGGCAGGGAGTGGCGAGTCTGTCGGGAAATCTTTCAAACACCTGTCCCTGATCGGCGTGCTCCCGCAGGCAAAAAAGCTCAGGCCGGCACCTGAGAGAGCGTTTCGGAGGGCTCGTCGCGAAAAAACGCGACGAGCTCTTCGTGTCTGCGGGCGGCGTCTTGCCAGCCCAGCTCAATGAGCTCCCCGGTGTACTGCCCGTCGAAGAGCACATAGCTTAAGAGATCGCTCTCGCGGCCGCCCTCGCTCTCCAGGGCGCGCTGCCCGACGTGGCGCAGCGGCGCCGAGCCCCAGAAGCTCTCGGGCAGGGTGCGCGCCAGCCCGGCGGCCAGCTCCCCCAGGTCGCGGCTGGGCCGAATCAAGAGGGGCTCCACCACCCGGTAGCCCTGCCCGCGGTGCCGGCGAATCACCTCATTAAAGGGGGGCAGGAAGTGCTCTTTGCCAAAGGCCTCTTCGCCCACGCGAAGCATGGCGTTGACGCGGTTGAGCACGCTTAAGTCGTAGTCGAGCGGGTCGAGCAGGAGCGCGTCGAGGAGCTTGCCCATCACGTAGGCCAGGTTGGGATGCGCGATCTTGCGCAGATGCTCCGGCACCGGCGTGGGGCGCTGGCGCTCCAGCGGGGAGGCGTTTTTTAAAGCGATCACCAGGACCCGATCCGCGCCCAGGCGCAGCGCTGGCGAGATGGGGGTGTTCTGGCGCAGCGCCCCGTCGCAGTACCAGCGTCCGTGCACCTGAACCGAGGGGAAGAGCACCGGGATCGCCGCGCTGGCCAGCACCTTGCGCGGGGTAATCGGCCCCTGACGCGCGATGCGCCGGCGGTCGCGGGTCCAGGGGGGCAGCGGGCGGTGCGTCTGCACAAAGACGGCGGTCTGCCCCGAGACGATGTCGGTGGCCGAGACCGAGGCCGCCTCCAGATGTCCGCTCTTGAGGTTCTGCTCAATGCGTCGAAAGGGGATCTCGTGGCGCACCAGGCGATCAAAGAAGCTGGTGTGCAGAAAGCCCCCCGGCCGGCTGGTGTCGGCCATCGCCCGCTGGGTGCGCCGCACCAGCCCGGGCAGACGCTCCTCAAGGAGGTAGTGGTAGAGCAGCCTCCCGAGCTCGCCATACGAGAAGCGAATCACCTCGCTAAAGCGCAGCGAGCGCCACAGGTGCTCCAGACGCGCGGCACAGTAGTGGGGATCGTCGAGCGTGGCCGCCACCCAGGCGGCGTTGATGGCACCCACGCTGGTGCCGCACACGATATCAAAGCGCGGCGAGTAGCCCAGATCGGCGGGGAGCGCATGCATGATGTAGCGGAGCGTGCCTACTTCGTAGGCCCCGCGGGCCCCGCCGCCGGAGAGCACCAGCGCGCGTTTCGGTGTCGGGTTGTGGGGAGCGTTCATCGGGTATGTCAGGGGAGAGAGCGGCAAAGAGGGAGCGGAAGAGGACGCTCGCCAGCAAGGGAGGGCTTGAGTCGGGGCGGCGCACTCGGCAGACTAGCACGCCCCCGATCTCGGCGCGTAGCGCGGACTTGCTCTCAGCGCCTCCCGAGATAGCGGAGGGATTTCGATGACCACGACGGGCGAGGTGATGATGAGCGACGATAAGACGATCGATTGGGCGGACTTTGAGGCAGTGAAGCTCCAGGTGGGCACGGTGGTGCGGGCGGAGCCCTTTCCCGAGGCGCGCCGGCCTGCCTACAAGGTCTGGGTGCGCCTGGGACCGGAGGACGTGCGCAAATCCAGCGCCCAGATCACCGACCTCTACTCGCCAGAGAGCCTGGTGGGCACCCAGGTGCTCTGTGTGACGAACTTTCCGGCGAAGCAGATCGGTCCGATCCGCTCCGAGGTGCTGATCTGCGGGTTCGAACGCGAAGACGGCGCGATCGTCCTGGCCAGGCCCGATAGCCCGGTCCCCGATGGGGCTCGCCTCAAATAAACACCGGGTGGCGAGGCTGAGAGAACGCTGTGGACCCGGGTAGGGCAGCCCGGGGCCAAAACGCGGGCGCTCCTTTCGCTGGCCCTTTGTTCTCTTCGTAAGAAACAGGGTGGGCGTGTTTTGACCCCCTCGACCCCCACCGAAGAGGCAGGGTGGGCGTGTTTTGACCCCCTCGACCCCCACCGAAGAGGCAGGGTGGGCGTGTTTTGAC